>DATLEG010000239.1:0-4310 GCA_035525465.1 Saccharimonadales bacterium (SeqCode) | reverse complement strand
GGCGAATGTCTGGAGCAGACCCCACGGGCCGGTGTGCAGAGGGCCGAGCCGGTCTTGGATGATCGCCTGGATCTTGCGCTCGAGATAGATCTGCGCAAGCGCGCCATTGAAGACAAGGCCGACCGCGAGCAGCACGGCGATCACCAAACGCAGGGGACCCCAGATCGCGGGATCGATCCCGAATGGACCTACGGGCACAGCGTCATCAGCCTCCGCGCGCGTCGCTGCGCGGCGGGAGGAACGATTTGCGCATCGGGTGACCGGGGAACGACTCCTCGAGGAAGATCCGCCGGAGGTCGGGATGATCGTCGAAGACGATGCCGAACATGTCGTAGGTCTCGCGCTCGCACCAGTTCGCGCCGGGCCAGACGCCGCAGAGCGTCGGGACGTGCGGGTCGAGCTCGCTACAGGTCGTGCGCAGCATCGCCGACACATGGGTCGCCGTGCCCCGGACGAACGTGATCGATCGCAGCTCGGCACCGGTGTCGACACCGGCGTTCACCGAATAGAGATCGCAGCCGGTCCCGGGGTCGTCTCGGAGCACGGTCGCCACCGCCACCAGGTGCTCGCGATCGACGTCGATGACGAGCATGTCGTGCAGCGTGGAGACGCGCGCCCGCGGACCGAGGGTGGCGCTGATCGTCGCGGCGATGCCGGGAAGCGCGGCGCTCGGCCGCGGCGAGCTCAGTACCACCGGAGGACCCCTTTGCGCCAGGCGTAGAAGAGACCGACCACCAGGATGAGGATGAAGACGGCCATCTCGATCAACCCGTACCAGCCGAGGGTGCGGAACAGCACCGCCCAGGGGAACAGGAAGATCACTTCGACATCGAACACCACGAAGAGCAGAGCGAAGATGTAGAAGTGGCTGGGATAGCGGCCCCAGGCCTGGCCGGTCGGCTCCTCGCCGGATTCGTAGGTCGCGAGCTTTTCGCGAGTGGGCTTTCGGGGGGCGATCAGCCGCGAAAGGCCGAGCAGAACGGTGACGAATCCTGCGCCGACGGCGAAAAAGGCGAACACATAGAAATAGGAGAGGTGATAGTCGGGCACCGGCGTAGCGTACGAACGGCCTCACCTCCCCGCAAACGGCCTCCCTCCACTGAGCACGAAACCTGGGTAAATCGCCTGCCGTCCGGCCGCTGGGCTGGCGAACGGGCCCCCGTCGGTTGGACCGCGTGGGGGTACCGATACCTGACCTTTACGCGGTTGACACACGTCAGGAAGTCGGGGTACGGTGACTCCTGTCTCCGGTCGTCAGTACGGTTTCCGTACATGACCACTCGTGGGGAGGACCGCTCGCAGGCGGGCCGGAGACCGGATCCGTTGCGATCCGGGCGGCCACCGTCCGATACGGTGACCGGAATTCGAGGCATTTGGGGAGGACCAACGGTATTGGGGAGCTCGTCCCGTCGTTCACAGGCCACGCCGTCGCCGCGGCGCATCGCATCCGCCGTCGCCGACCGGGCCGCTGAACGATTCGAGCGATCCGCCCGCCGGGTCCAGAGCATCGTCAGCCAGCCCGCCGCCGCGATCACGCCCTTCCGTCCGGCGATCCGCATCGGCGCGAACGCGCTGGTCGCGATCATCGTCGTCTCGCTGCCCTTCGTCGCCACCGCCGCGGCGCAGCCCACGGCCGACACATCCGCCCCGGCCGTCGCGAGCGCGGCGATCAACGCCGCCGGCGCGACCAGGGACCGCGTGGTCGAGGCGCCACGGGCGCAGGTCGAGGCCCGAGGCGGCACCATCACGGCCGGCCGCAACCCGCTCACCGTCGCGGCAGAGGGGATCCGCCCCGTCATCGCGTACACCCTCTCCAGCGCCGACTCCCTCAGCTCGCTGTCCAACTTCTTCGGCGTGTCGCCCGAGGCGATCGCCTACGCGAATGGCGTGACCGATCCGGCCAAGCTCGAGGCGGGAAAGCAGATCGCCATCCCGCCGGTCGAGGGCGCCCTGTACACCGTCGTCGCCGGTGACACGGTCGGGTCGATCGCGACGCATTTCAAGGTCGCACCGGACGTCATCAACACCTACAACCGCCTCGATTTCGAGCCACTCCCAGCGCCGGGCCAGCGCATCCTCGTCCCCGGCGCCGCACTGCCGGCGCTCGTGTACCAGACCGCCGATCCGGAGATGGCCGAGGCCGAAAAGCCGACCGTGATCGCCCGTGCCGCCGCTCCCGCACCCGCGGCCGCGCCGGCTCCCGCGCAGCGCGGCGGGACCCTGGCCTGGCCGGTGAACGGCGTCATCACCCAGTACTTCTGGTCGGCACACACCGGGGTGGACCTTGCGGCTCCCTATGGGAGCGGGCTCGCCTCTTCGATCGACGGCGTGGTGAGCGCCACGGGCTGGGTCGCCGTCGGTGGCCTGCGGGTCTGCATCAGCAGCGGCGGCCTCGAAGAGTGCTACTACCACACCGGCGCGGTCTTCGTGAGCCCCGGCCAGCGCGTGGCCAAGGGCCAGATCGTCGCCTCGATCGGCATGACCGGCGTCACGACCGGGCCGCACGTCCACTGGGAGACCAAGATCAACGGGGTCTTCCAGAACCCCCTCGCCGTGACCTGGTAGCCGCTGACCCTTTCCGCCCCAGGCAGGCATCGGTCGCAGGAACGAGGCCCGCGCCGCACGGCGCGGGCCTCTTCGCATACTGAGCATGTGCTGACCGCCCTCCACACCGACCGGACCGGCCGCATCGTCGTCGCCGCCGACTATGGCGCCGCCGCGCAAGCCGGCGGCCCCGCTCGCGCCTTCGCGGAGGGGATCCCGCTACCCCCGCGAGCCCGGGTGGTGCCGCTTCCGGACCGCGACGCCCTGGGGATGGACCGTCATGGCCGGCCACGCAGCCTCGGAGCCGGGCGCTGGGCGGTCGGCGCGATCCTTGGACCCGGCCATCTTCGGACCCAGCTCCCCGCCTGCACCGGGCGCGACGATGCCGCACCGCTCGAGCCGCAGGGGTACGCCGCCGTCGCGGCCGGTGCCGACGGCGCGCTCATCGTCGCCGCCGTCCCGACCGGAGAGGGACCGGCCCCGGTCGCGCCGACGGAGGTCGCCCTCGCGGCGGCGATCACCGCCGGCCTGCGCGCGCATCCATCAAGCGCTGCGCTCCGGCAGCTCGCCCGTCGCGCGCGCGAGCACGAGGATGCCGGCACTTCCGCGCTCTTCCTCCACCAGGGCGATGGACCACTCCCGGTCTCGGGCGACCGCATCACCGCAGCTGACCTTGCGGACCTCGCGATCGCGCATCTGGCCGCCGGTGGGACCGGGGTCACCTTCGGGCTCGCGGGGGACCCGGATCCGCTGACCAGGCCGCGGGTGGTCGCCGATGCGGCGAGCCGCATCCGCGAGGCCATCCCGTCGGCCCGGATCGCCGTGCGCACCAACGCCGCGGCCGCGGCGGCGATCGCCCGCGTGGCCGAGGCCGGCGTCGACAGGCTGGTCATCCCGCTGGCCAGCGCGCGGCCCGAGACCTATGAGCGACTCCACCCCGCCCGGGTCAGCCGCTGGCCGGATGTGCGCAGCGGGTTCCGCCAGGCCGTCGCGTGCGGCCTCCCCGTCACGATCGAGCTCCTGGTGCTCCCGGGCCTCACCGACCGGGCCGAAGAGGCCGACGCGCTCGTCGC
Source organism: Saccharimonadales bacterium (SeqCode) (assembly GCA_035525465.1). Classification (GTDB taxonomy): domain Bacteria; phylum Chloroflexota; class Limnocylindria; order P2-11E; family P2-11E; genus UBA4735. Next base: position 693 of record DATLEG010000239.1, on the reverse strand, counting down.
GCTGCTTCGCGAGCTCCCATCCGGGAGCGCGGTCCGACTGCGCGACCTTGTCGCGGATCCGTACGTGCTGCTACGAGCGAACCCGGGCTCCGAGCCGCTGGGGATCGAGGTGCTCCTCGCACGCCTGCGGACGGAGGCCTCCGCCGTGAGCGCGGCATGAGCGAGTTCCTCGATCGCGCACGGCTGGTCATTCACGGTGGGAACGGCGGACGAGGGATCATCTCGTTCCGCAAGGAAGCGCACGTTCCCCGCGGCGGGCCGGACGGCGGTGACGGCGGACGCGGCGGCGATGTCATCCTGCAGGTCGACGGGGGGCTCACCACGCTCGTCGAATTCCGCTACCGGCAGACCCAGGCGGCGCCCAGCGGCGGGGACGGCGGGGGAAAGAACAAGAGCGGCAAGGCCGGCTCCGATCTCATCCTCCGGGTCCCACCGGGGACGATCATCACCGACCGCAAGACCGGCGCGAAGGTCGCCGACCTCATGCACGCCGGGGAGGAGCTCGTCGTCGCGCGTGGTGGCCGCGGCGGCAAGGGCAATGCGCGGTTCGTCTCCAGCGTGCGCCGGGTCCCGCGGATCGCTGAAGATGGCGAGCGGGGCGAGGCACGCGAGCTCGACCTGGAGCTGAAGCTCATCGCCGACATCGGCCTGGTCGGTCTGCCGAACGCGGGCAAGTCCTCGCTCCTCGCCGCG
>DATLEG010000227.1:0-2735 GCA_035525465.1 Saccharimonadales bacterium (SeqCode) | reverse complement strand
GCCGTTCCTCGTCCCGGTCGCCGACCCGGCTGACCTCGCGGTGACCGTCCCCGTGGCGAACAAGCACGCCAGCTGGTCGGTGTTCTTCTCGAGCGATCAGATCCGAAGCGCCCTGGTCAGCTACGGGCGCGGCGACATCGGGACGCTCACCGCGGTCGATGTGAGCAACCAGGCCCCCGGCGGGACCGGGCATGTGGTCTCCATCGTCTTCCGGGGGACCGCCGGCTCGACGGAGGTGCCGGCCGACGTCTTCCTGCGGACCTACCTCGGCATGAAGTCGACGATGGTCCGGCTATCACCGTTCTGACCCGCCCGGCGGAGCGCTTTAGCCAATAGGTCCGGGTAACGGGAGCCCGCCGCTCCCGTTCCCTTGTATACGCAGCCAACGTCTTGTCGCAGAATGGCCCAAGCGCGCGTGGGGACGGTGGCGAGGAAGGAAAGAGGGACCGTGCGCCGACGCCTCCGTCTCGCTTCGCTCATCGCGCTCTTCACCCTCGCCTTCTTCCCGCACGGCTCCGCTCCCGCGCTTGCCTCTCCCCGGGTCTCGGGGAAGGTCGTGGCCAAGGAGCTCACCCATCCCGCCCCGGCCCGCCGCGAGGGCACCCTCGATGCGGTCGGCGGGGCGCTCATTGCCGGCCCGGATGCGGGCTCCACCGGACCCGGCGGCCAGGCCGGGCTGGTCTACACCTCTCCGGTCCTGGAGGCCGGCCAGATCTTCGACCGGATCGGCGCGCACTGGGTCGCCGCGCCGGGCACCGAGGACCGGGTGCACGTCGAGCTGCGCAGCTCCGCCGACGGGGTCACCTGGAGCCCCTGGCGCGCGGCCGACGCCGACGAGGACATGGCCGACATCGACAAGAACGAGTGGTACTCATCGCCCTGGCCGGCGGTCCCCGGCGCGCGCTACGCGCAGTACCGGTTGCTGCTCGACGGTGGCGATGCAGATGCGGTCCGCACGATCGGCATCACGCTCCTCGATGTGAGCGACCTCAACCAGAGCCCGGTCTCGCGCCTGCTGAACGATGTGAAGGGCGCGCTGTCGGACATCGCGCGCTCCGGCGAGGCGGCCGCGGCCGTCGGCGCGACGAAGATCCTCACCCGGCAGGACTGGGGCGCCGACGAGACGATGATGAAGTGGTCACCGCAGTACCAGAAGCCGCACACCAAGGCGGTCATCCATCACACCGTCACCGATGACGGCGGCAGCAACGTCGCCGCCACGATCCGCACGATCTACTACTTCCATGCGGTCACCCGCGGCTGGGGCGACATCGGCTACAACTACCTGGTCGACAAGTTCGGCAACATCTGGACCGGCCGGCAGGGCGGGGACAACGTCATCGGTGGTCACGCCTACGGCTGGAACGACGGCGCCTTCGGGGTCGCCGCGATCGGCGACTACACCACCGTTCCGCCGACCAGCCCGCTCCAGTACGCGATCGCGAACGTCATCAGCCTGAAGTTCTCGCAGTACGGCATCACGAACGCCTTTGGCGCCGACTACTTCGTGCACAAGGAGCAGCGGAGCGACGGGGTCTGGGTGGATGTCGCGGGCTACCCGCCGAACATCCAGGGCCACCGGAACGCGAACTACATCGTCGGCCAGAACGGCGGGCAGACCGAGTGCCCCGGCAACCAGACGTACAACATGATGGATGGCCTCAAGCGGATCACCCAGGCCGCGCTCGATGCCGGGTACAACCAGCTCGCGCAGCTCGTACCGGCGCTCCCCCGCGGCACCTTCCCCGGCGCCAGCATGGTGATCCCGACCAGCGTCACCAACCGCGGCCGCACGACGATCCCCGCCGGGACGGCGGTCTCGTACCAGGTCCTGCTGAAGGGCTCGGTCGTGCAGCCGCAGGGCGGCAGCGCGACCCTCCCCGCCGCGCTCAGCCCCGGCGCGAGTGCCATCGTGAACGTTCCCTTCACCGGCCCCGCGGCCGGCGACGGCTATCTGGTCCGCTGGGATCTGCAGACCAACGGGGTCTGGTGGAACACGCTCTACAACACGCCGATCCGGGACATGGCCCTGCGCTCGACCGACTGGAGCGCGAACTGGGTCTCGGACACGGTGCCCGCGGTGTGGACGGCCGGTGAGACGAAGACCGTGACCGCGACCGTGCTGAACGACGGTGGCCGGACCTGGCCGGCCGGCGGGACGAACCCCGTGAAGCTCTCCTACAAGTGGACGAGCACCTCGACCGGGAACGCGTTCCCCGGCGCGCAGCTCGCGCCCCTCGCCGCCGACGTCGCCCCCGGCCAGACGGTCACCGTGACCTTCCCGGTCACCGCCCCTGCGTATCCGACGAACTACTCGATCCGTCTCGACCTCACCAAGGTCGGCGAGTTCAACTTCGGTGACCGCGGCATCGCGCCGGACGACACGACGACCGCGGTCCTCCTGGATGCGCGGGCCACCTACGCGCCCACGGCCGTCGCGTTCAGCAGCGGCCAGACCGCGACGGTCCCGATCACCATCACGAATACCGGGGCGGGCGTGTTCCCCACGACGAGCGCGCAGCCGGTGAACCTGGGCTACCACTGGTCCACGGCGTCCGGGACCTCGGTCCTCTGGGACGGCGTCCGCACGAAGCTGCCGGCCGATCTCGCCCCCGGGGCCAGCGTCCAGCTGCAGGCATCGGTGACCGCGCCGCCCACCGGCGGGACGTTCACCCTGCGGTTCGACCTGGTGCAGGAAGGCGTCGCCTGGTTCTCCGGGAAGGGCAACCCCACCG
>DATLEG010000218.1:0-4002 GCA_035525465.1 Saccharimonadales bacterium (SeqCode) | reverse complement strand
ATGATCGCGGGATGTCCTGGGCGCTGGTGCCCGGGCTCACCGACCACCCCACGAGCAAGCTCTGGAATCCCGGCGGCGCGGGCACCATCAATCTGCACTCGATCGCCGTGGACGCGGTCGACCCGAAGCGCCTCGCCATCGGCATCAGCTCGGGCGGCGTGTACGAGACCCGCGACGGCGGTTCGACCTGGGCGCCACGGAACGCCGGCCTCACGACCGAGACCTACGCGCCGGGCGTGAAGATGGAGGCGGGCCAGTGCGTGCACCACCTCGTCGCGCATCCCTCGGCGGGCGCCGTGCGGTTCATGCAGGCGCACGAGGGGATCTGGTGGTGGAACGAGGCGAAGTCGCGCTGGGACACCGGAGGCGACACCGGCCGGCCGGCCAACTACGGATTCGCCGCGGCCATCCACCCCCATGACGTCGACACCGCGTACGCCTTCCCGCTCGACTGGCCGCAGCGCATGACCAACGTGCTCGGCGCCGCGGTGTACCGCACCCGCGATCGGGGCAAGACCTGGACCCGGCATGCCACCGGCCTCCCCAAGGGCGCCCCGATGGAGGTGATGCGCGAGGGTCTGGCCACCGATCGCCTCGACCCCGCCGGCGTGTACTTCGGCACGAACGCCGGGGAGGTCTGGGGCAGCGTCGACGAAGGAAGGTCCTGGGAACGCCTCGCGGCCTATCTCCCGCCGGTCCTGTCGCTGTCCACCGCCACAGTGGGCTGACCGTTCGCTCGCTTGCGGCGGCTTTGTCTGCCACCCTACTTCGCTTCGCTCGCTCCGCTCGCTACGCTCAGCGGTGGCAGCAGCCCCGAGCGGGCTCTGCCCGCTCGGGGCTGTAGCTCAGCGGATAGAGCGCCGCCGTCCTAAGGCGGGCGTCGTGGGTTCGATCCCCACCAGCCCCTCACCCGTGGGTCCGGGAAGTGCGACACTCCCGGCCGTGAGCAGCGCGTTCGGCGAGTCCGGGGGCCGCCTCGATTACTCCGGCTACCTCCACCTGCGCGAGCTGCTCAAGCTTCAGGAAGGCCGTAGCGACGCACCTGATGAGCTCCTGTTCATCGTCGTCCACCAGGTCTACGAGCTCTGGTTCAAGGTCCTCCTCGGGTCGCTCGAGGCGGCCCGGGCGGCGATCGGCAGCGACCTGCTGCGGCGGGCGGTCCATGAGCTTGCGCGGGTCCGGGTCATCGAGCGGCTGCTCGTCGATCAGGTCGACGTGCTCGAGACGATGGCACCGCACGACTTCCTCGCGTTCCGGTCGCAGCTCGCCCCGGCAAGCGGCTTCCAGTCGGTGCAGTTCAGGGAGATCGAATTCATTTCCGGCCTGAAGGACGAGTCCTATCTGGCTCGCCTCGACGCGGACCCCGAGGAGCGGGAGCGGCTCGCGCGGCGACTTGCTGAGCCGTCGCTGGCCGAGGCGTTCGCGGCACTCCTCTCGCGTCGCCGGGTGCCGTCGGTCGCGGCGATCTACGCAGGCTCGGAGCCGGAACGGGAACGGCTCGCCGACCTCCGCGAGCTTGGGGAAGCGCTCCTTGACCACGACGAGTCGTTCGCGCTGTGGCGGGCCCGACACCTCCTGATGGTCGAGCGCCAGATCGGCAGCAAGCCGGGGACCGGCGGATCGAGCGGCGCCGAATATCTCCGCACGACGCAGGCGAAACGGTTCTTCCCCGATCTCTGGCAGGCCCGCTCCGGCTTCACCCTCTAGACCGCCAGCGGGCATGCGGTCAGCCGATCCGAGGCCGGCTCGGCGCGCGGCATGGGACACTTGAGGCGTGACCGCGACCGTGGCGACCGGACCGGGCCCGGCCCAGCGCGACCGGCTGAAGCATGCCGTTGCCCTCATCCTGCCGGCGACGCTCTTCGGCTTCCTCGTGGCAGCGCAGTGGCAGGGGCAGCAGGAGCGGAGCACGCTGGCGGTCCGTTACAACGCGCCGCTCACCGACGCTGCGTTCGCCCTCCAGAACGAGCAGAACTCGCTCAAGGCGCAGCTCCAGGACCTCCGGAAGCGGCTGGACGCGATCCAGGCGAACGCCGCAACGCAGTCGGGGGCCTCCAGCGAGCTCGAAGGGCGAATCCTCGACCTCAAGGTCAAGGCCGGGCTGACCGCGCTCGTGGGCGACGGTGTGGCGATCCAGCTCGATGACGCCCGCGGCATCGCGGCCGGCGCCAAGGATCTGGACAAGTCGATCTGTCACTCGACCGATCTCACCGACATCATCAACACCGCGTGGCGCGGCGGCGCGTCCGCGGTCGCCGTGAACGATCAGCGGATCGTGTCATCCACGAGCGTCTACTGCGTCGGCTCGACGATCATGGTGAACGGCACGCTCATGTCGCCGCCGTTCAACATCCAGGCACTCGGGATCCAGAGCCAGCTCCTCGGCGCGTTCGACGATCCTGCCCAGCTTCGGGACATCAAGCTGCGCCGGGATGTCCAGGGCCTGGGCTTCCGGGTGACGCGCGCGAGCGCGATCCATATCCCGGCGTATGACGGCGCGCTGACCGTGCGCAACGCGATCCCGCGGTAAGTCGATGCGGACCAGTGCCGGCGGCGTCGCCGTCGCCGTCGTCGCGCTCTTCCTCGGCGTGCTCGCGGTCGCGCAATTCCGCTCACAGGACGTGTACTCACGCAGCCTCCAGCTGGAGACCCCGTCGTCGCTCACCACCCTCATCGCCAGCCTCTCCGACCGGAACAATTCGCTCCGGGACGAGATCTTCGATCTGCGCCTGCGGGTCGAGTCCGCCCAGGACTCGGTCGCCAACGGCCGGGGCTCCCTCGCCGAGAGCGAGCGCCAGATCGCGCAGCTCAAGGTCTTCGCCGCCCAGAGCGCCGTGCGGGGTCCGGGGATCAGCGTCCGGATCGACGGCCAGTTCGATGAACGCGCGATGAGCGACCTGGTGAACGAGCTCCGGAACGCCGGCGCCGAAGCGATCGCCGCGAACGACCAGCGGATCGGCCCGCGCAGCTGGTTCGGTCCAGGACCCGCTGGCACGATCACCGTGGACGGCGCGGCGGTCCGCGGTCCCTGGACGCTGAAGGCCATCGGCGCCACCGACGTCATGTACGTGGCGGTCACCCGGACCGGCGGGATCGTCGGGCAGTTCGAGCTCATCTATCCGAAGACCCGATTCAGCGTCACCAAGGAGCCGACGCTGGATCTCGCGGCGCCCGCCGCGGCGCGATGACGAAAGCGCCCCTGGGCCTGTACCTCGACGACGTCGTGGTGCTCCGAAAGGCGCATCCCTGCGGCGGCGACGCCTGGCGCATCGTGCGGCTCGGCGCGGACATCGGGGTCCGGTGCACGACCTGCGGCCGGCGCGTCCTCATCGCGCGCAGCGACATCGAACGGGACATCAAGCGCTTCACCGCCCGCGGCCCCCTGGCCCCGGCCGACTGACGGTCTGATGGAGCAGACGGTCGCCGGCGCGCAGCGGGGGATCTTCCGGAACCGCGCCTTTCTCGCCCTCTGGTCGGCACAGATCCTTTCGCAGGTCGCTGCGAACGCGATCACCTTCGCGCTCATCGTGCTGGTCGGTGAGCTCACCAAGTCGAACACGTCGTCGTCGGTCCTCATCCTGCTCGCGATCGTGCCCGCGGTCGGGCTCGGCATCGTCGCAGGCGTCATCGTCGATCGGAGTGACCGCAAACGGGTCCTCGTGGTGACGAACGCCCTCCGGGCCGTCGCGGTGCTGCCGCTCCTGTTCTTCGGGGAGAGCGTACCGACGGCGTACGCGGTGAACTTCCTGGTCGCGGCGATCACGACGTTCTTCGTCCCCGCGGAGTCCGCGACGATCCCCGCCATCGTCCGGAAGAAGGACCTCTTGGTCGCGAACTCGCTCTTCACCTTCACCTTCAACGGCGCGTTCCTGGTCGGCTTCATCCTCCTCGCGCCGATCGTGCTCCGCGTCGCCGGCTACGAGGCGCTGTTCACGGTCGTGCTGGCGATGTTCGCGGGTGCCGCGCTGCTGTGCCTCACGCTGCCGCCGTCGCCGCGGCCCA
>DATLEG010000209.1:0-4913 GCA_035525465.1 Saccharimonadales bacterium (SeqCode) | reverse complement strand
GATGTGCGGTTTGAGCAAGAGCACGGTCAGCGCACCAGCGGAGAGCGCCGGCCGGACCGCGGCCCCACGAAGCGTCAGGATTCCGAGCGCCAGCAGATCGAGCCCGCCGTATTGCGAGGTCAGGGCGGTCAACCAGGCCGGCTGCGATCCAAGGGTGATCGCGGCGAGCAGCAGGCCCCCGCGTTGCCCAAGGCCGAAGCCCCGGGCGATCAGGACGATGCCGACCGCCATTCCACCGAGGAGCAGGACCATCCAGACCAGTGCTGCGAGCCGCACCGGAAGCACACCGAGCGGGAGCGTCGCCACGGCGGTCGTCAGCGGATACGCGTATCCGCCTGGGCACGGTGGCCGTCGGAGCAGGCCGAGCCAGTTGGGGAACAGACCGTCCACCGCGGCCGCCCAGGTCCCTGGGTCATAGGGATCGGCGCCGCGCGCGAGCAGGTCGGATCCTGCCCAGAAGCACATGAAGTCGGTGGGCTGTGGCGCCAGAGCGAGCCCGACAGCGAACACCACGATCGGCGCCCCGGTCGAGACCACCGCGGCGAACAACGCCAGGCGGCCGATCCGCCTCATTGGTGGAGTCTAGGCAGGACGCGATGGAAGGGCCGACGAGACCGTTGTGGTCAGCGCGTCTCCTGGCTGCGGCGGCCGAGCCACTTCCGGAATTTGTCGTAGCGGGTCTGGAAATGGATGCCGTGGCCCGCAAGGCGGCCATGCACCACTCCAGTGCGGAGCGCATCGATGAGATCGTCGCGACCAGTGAACTCGTCCACCTCAAGCCAGGCACGGCCCAGCTCCCATGGCCGGTGCGCATCGCTCCCGACGGCGCCCGGGATGTTCCGCTCCTTCGCGAACAGCGCGGCCTTCCGGTTGTCGGATGCGAGCGCCTCGCGGGCATTGAAGATCTCGATGGCGTCGATCTGTGGCCACAGCCGGTCCAGCGCGTCCCGACGAAGGTGATAGATCCGATTGTGGCTGAACGGATGCGGGACCGAGACCAGCCCACCCTGGTCGTGGATCCGTGCGATCGTCTCCTCGGCGGAGAGATCGCGGGGGACCGCGGTGCTGAGGAACAGGCCGATGATCTCGCCGTCCCGCGACGAGACCTCCTCACCGATGATCACGCGGAAGCCGTCGGCCTTCTCCTGCAGCCGGAGCGCGCCCTCGATGGTGTTGTGGTCGGTGGCGCACACCACATCGAGCCCGGCGGCCTTCATCGCGAGCGCCTGCACCGCCACGGGCGTGCGGCTGTCTGGGGAGAACTCGCAGTGGGTGTGCATGTCGAGCTTGATCCGGCGCGCCGGCTTCGTCAGATCGGTCAGATCGCTCTCCCTTGCTCCCGCGCCTCGCGGACGATCTCGCGGATCCGGTCCTTGAATCGTGACACATCGAAGCGCCGTGCGGACTCGCGGAGGGCGACCCGGTCGACGCCCGACCGCTCGACGTCGCGCACGGCGTCGGCAAAGAGCCCCGGGTCCGGCTCGGGGACGAGGCGCCCGTCGATGCCGTCGCGCACGATGTCCGGCGCGCCTCCCCGGCCAAGCGCGACCACCGGCGTTCCCGACGCGAGCGCTTCGGCATTCACGATGCCGAAATCGTCCTCCGCCGGGAAGATGAAGCCCCGGGCCGACCCGAGGAGCTGCTTCACCGTCGCGTCGTCCACCCGACCGGCGAAGGTGACATTGTCCCGGGCGATCGCTTCGAGGCTCGCCCGCTCGCGTCCGTCACCGACCACGATGAGCCGCAGCCCGACCTCGTTGAACGCCCGGACCGCCACGTCCGCGCGCTTGTAGGCCACCAGCCGGCTGGGCATGCAGACCCAGAAGTCGCCGCGCTCTGCCGCGGGCGTGAATGACGAGACATCGATCGGCGGATGCAGGACCTCGCTGTCGCGTCCGTAGTAGCGGGCGATACGGTCCCGGACGACCCTGGAGTTCGCGATCCAGCGGTCCACCCTGGCGGCACCGGCGAGATCCGCGACACGCAGACGCTCGAGGAGCCCGCGCGCGACCCCGTGGAACAGCGCTGGGACCTCCTCGGTGAGATACCGCTCGCTCCAATCCCAGAGGTACCGGGTCGGAGAATGGCAGTAGGCGACCTGGACCGTGTCCTCCGGCAGGCCGATGCACTTGATGAACGCGCTGGTCGAGGTGAGGACCGTTGCGGTCCCGGTCGGGATGCAAAGACGCGCGGCGGCATCCGGGTAGAGCGGGAGGAGCATGCGGTGCATTCCGCCGCCGTGCGGAAGCAGCTGGAGATAGGACGGGCGCAGATCCCAGCCATCGAGCCGCCCATAGCCGCGAGGGTCGTGGAAGAACGTGTACACCGGAGCGTCCGGCCACATGCCGTGCAGCACGTCGACGACCCGCTCCGCGCCACCCCGCGCGGAGAAGTACTCGTGCGCGAGAGCCAGGCTCACCGCGAGGACCGTAGTCGTTCGAGCAGCACCAGGAGAACGAAGACCGGCAGGACGCGCTGACGCCGCCAGCGTTTCGGGTCACGGGCCAGGCGCCAGAGCCATTCCAGACCGACGGTGTGGATGATCGCTGGTGGCGGCTTCGCCTCGCCTGCGAGGTAGTCCAGCGAGCCGCCGACACCGACCGCCACCTTCACCGAGGAAAGTGCCGCGAAGTGCCGCGCGATCCACCGCTCCTGCTTCGGCATCCCAAAGGCGACGAACAGGAGATCGGGCAGCGCGGCGGCGACCGCCGCGACCGACGCGTCGGACTCGGCGTCGCCGTCATGCGTCCCGGCGATACGCAGTCCGGGGTGCCGTGCGACCAGGGCGCTGGCGGCCCGATCGGCGACCCCGGGAGCGGCGCCAAGCAGATACAGCGACAGACCCTGTTCCGAAGCCATCGCGGCGAGACGCTCGACCAGGAGCCGGCCGGGCGCGCGCCCGGGCAGCGGATCGCCCAGAAGGCGCGAGGCGACCAGCGCGCCGGTGCCGTCCGGGATGACCAGGTCCGCCGTGGCCGCGATCTCCGCGACCTCCCGGTCGCGCCGGCAGAGCATGATGAATTCGGGATTGGCGGTGATGACGAAGGTCCGCCGGCCGGCGGCGAGGCGCTCCAAGATCGCCTCGGTCGCGCCCAGCAGCGCGACCCGGTCGAACAGGACGCCCAGGATGTCGACGCGTGGTCTCACCTACTGGACGGGAACGAGACTCTTCTTGAAGAAGTCGAAGTGCTCGAGCGCCAGGCCGGTCCCTTTGGCGACGCAGTACAGGGGATTCTCGGCGGCATAGCAGGCAACGCCGGTGACCTGGGTGAGGAGCTTGTCCATGTTGCGCAGCAGGGCGCCGCCGCCGGACAGGACCATGCCCTTATCGATCACGTCCGATGCGAGCTCGGGCGGGGTCTGCTCGAGGACGCTCTTCACGGCGGTGACGATCTGCTGGAGCACCGGCTCCATCGCCTCGGTGATCTCGTTGCTCCCGACGGTGATCGTGCGAGGGAGGCCGGCGATGAGGTCGCGCCCGCGCACCTCCATGGTGAGCTCCGGGTCCAGCGGAAGTGCCGAGCCGATCTGGATCTTCACATCCTCCGCGGTCCGCTCGCCGATCATGAGGTTGTACCGCTTGCGCACGAAGTTGGCGATCGCTTCGTCGATCTTGTTCCCCGCGGCACGTACGCTCTTCGCCACCACGATCCCCCCCAGGGAGATCACCGCGATCTCGGCCGTCCCGCCGCCGATGCCGATGATGAGGTTGCCACTCGGACCGGAGATTGGTAGGTTCGCGCCGATCGCGGCCGCGAGCGGCTCCTCGATGAGGTAGGCCTCACGCGCTCCGGCCCGCAGCGCCGCGTCCTTCACCGCGCGCCGCTCGACGCTCGTCACGCCGGATGGCACGCAGATCATGAGCTCCGGGTGGAAGACCCGGATCCGGCCGCTCACCTTGTTGATGAAGTACTCGAGCATCTTCTCGGTGATGACGTAGTCGGCGATCACGCCGTCACGCATCGGACGGATGGCGGTGATGTTGCCGGGCGTGCGGCCGAGCATGAGCCGGGCTTCCTCGCCGACCGCAACGATGCGCGGTCGGCCGCCATTGCCATCACCCTGCGCGATCGCGACGACCGACGGCTCAGTGAGGACGATGCCTTTTCCGCGGACGTAGACGATGACATTGGCCGTGCCGAGGTCGATGCCGATCTGCCGTGCGAACACGCCTTCAGCCTAGCGGCTATGCGCTCCGCGCGATGGGTCGCTTGGCCGGATCGCGGCGGATGAGCCGGCTCTTCCACAGCACGAGCGCCACGAGGTAATACGCGACGTACGCGACCCCCTCGAGCAGCGTCGGATCGGCCGAGTATCCGAACAGCGCCCGCAGCATCGCGCCCGCGCCGTCCTTATCCGGCAGGCTGCCGCTCAGGTCGAAGAGGACGGGGCCGCCGGTAACGATGCCGGCCTCGACGAACTCATGGACCCCATGCGTCACCAGACCGGCGGCAAAGAGGACCAACAGGATGCCGGTGAGCTTGAAGAACGTGCGCAGATCGATGCTTCGGCCGAACGCGTAGATGAGCACGCCGATCGCCAGGGCCACCGCCAGTCCGGCGACGGTCCCCAAGAGCTTGCCCTCGCCTGGGGCGGCGAAGAGCAGGAGCGCGGTCTCGACGCCTTCGCGCAGGACGGCGAAGAAGACGAGAGCGAAGATGCCCCAGGCCGCACCGCCGCGCGCGAGCGCGTCCTGGATCCCCAGCTGCAGCTCGCCCTTGAGGTGCCCGGACTGGCGGAGCATCCAGAAGATCATCCAGGTGAGGAAGCCGGCCGCGAGGAACATCGTGACGCCCTCGAAGATCTGCTCGGTCGCGCCCTCGAACTCCGCGTCGAGCGCGTTGAGGACGGCGAGGAACCCCAGGCTCACCCCAGCGGCCGCCCCGACGCCCAGCCAGACCCACCGATGCGCG
>DATLEG010000208.1:0-2109 GCA_035525465.1 Saccharimonadales bacterium (SeqCode) | reverse complement strand
CGCAAGGGCCAGGATGAGCGAGCTCTTGCCCGCCCCGTTCGGGCCGAGCACCGCGAGGTGCTCGCCTTCGGCGACGCCGAACGCCCCCGCGCGCATCACCACCCGGGTGCCCCGGCGGACCACCAGATCGCGCGCTTCCAGCATCACGCCGAGCCCCGCCGCTGCTGGGCGAACGTGGTGAGCGCGGTGAGCCCGAAGATGATCGCAAGCAGGACGAAGGCGAGAGCGAAGGCCGAGCCGAACTCGCCCTTGCTGGTCTCGAGGGTGATCGCGGTGGTCAGGATGCGGGTGTCGCCGAGCACGTTACAGCCGACCATCAGCGAGGCGCCGACCTCGCTGATGACCGCGCCGAACCCGGCGATGATCGCCCCGAGGATGAGCAGCCGCGACTCGCGAATGAGCATCCACGCGGCCTGCGTTCGCGAGGCGCCGAGCGAGAGCAGCTGTGTGCGCAGCAGCGGATCGACGCTCTGCAGGGCGACGGCGGTGAGCCCGATGACGGTCGGCACCGCGAGGAGGTACTGCGCGGTCACCATCGCCTGACGGGTGCAATACCAGCCGAGGTCGCCGAAGGGGCCGCTGCGCCAGACGAACACGACAACGAACAATCCCACGACCACCGGGGGCAGGCCCATGCCGGTGTTCACGATGGACAGGACGAACGATCGACCTCTGAATCGGGTGAGTCCGAGGACCGCGCCGATCGGGATGCCGGTGACGACGCTGAGCGCGGTCGCCGCTCCGCTGACCGCGACCGATGCCCCGGCCGCGTCGAACACGAGCGGATCGAGCGCGGTGATCCGCCGGAGCGCCTCGCCAAGGCCCTGGACGATCAGGTCCACGCCGGTCCTTTAGGGTCCGGTCGGGTCGGTGGTCCCCGCGTCCGCGAAGAACAGCGGTTGACCGTATTTCGCGATCCCGAATGCCGCGATGAGCTGTTGCGCCTCCGGTGAGATCAGGTAGTCGGCCAGCGCGTTGCCACCGACGGCGTTCACCTTGGGGAATTTCTTCGGATCGACCGGAATGACGTGGTAGTAGTTGCGGAGCGGCGGATCGTCATCGACCAGGATCGCCAGCTCGAGCTGGGCCCTTCGCGCGAGGTACGTCCCTCGGTCAGTGATCGTGTACGCCCGCTTCTCAGAGGCGATCTGCAGGGTCTGCCCCATCCCGGTGGCGGCCTCGATGTACCAGGGAGCCACCGGCGTGATCCCTGCCTGCGTCCAGAGGTCCTTCTCCAGGATGTCGGTGCCGGAGTTGTCGCCGCGCGAGACGAAGGGACTCTTTGCGGTCGCGATCGTCCGCAGGGCCCCCACCGCGGTGCGGCCTTTGACCCTCGCCGGGTCGGCGGGAGGACCGACGAAGATGAAGTCGTTATGCATCACCAGGAGCCGCCGCGACCCGTTCCCCGCGGCCATGAACTCCCTCTCGACCTTCGGCGCGTGGACCAGGACGACATCGGCGTCCCCCTTCGCGCCGATCGCCAGCGCGGCACCTGTCCCCACGGCCGAGGTCTTCACCCTGTACCCGGTCCGGCGCTCGAAGTCGGAGATCAGGACATCGAGCAGTCCGGAGTCCTGGGTGCTCGTCGTCGTCGCCAGAAGGATCGCGGGACCCCGGTCCGCCTGCGTGCCCGGAACGCAGGCGCCGACGGCCAGGCCCAGGATCGCGAGGGCCAGGGCCGCCAAGCGGGCTCCGCGCAGCCGAGCTCGGCTCACGAGGGAGCTTCCACGATGACGTTCGTTGCCTTCACGATGCAGATCGCCTCATCGCCCGGTCGCAGCCGGAGCTCGCGCGCTCCTTCCGCGGTCATGAGGCTCACCAGGCGGTGTGGGCCGGCCTGGATCTCCACCGTGGCGGCCACGCCCGAGATCTGCACCCGCGTCACGATCCCGGTGAAGCGATTGCGCGCTGATTGCGCGACGACCGGCCGCAGCGGCGCCGTCGTTCTGCGCTTGCCGAGCAGCCGGCGCACCTCGCTTGCCGCGATCAGTCGCTGGCCGCCGCCTGAACGCGTCGTGCGAAGCGCGCCGCTCTCTGCCCAGCGGCGCAGCGTGTCGACCGAGAGGCCGAGGATCTCGGCGGCCTGCCCGATCCGGAGCGGCCGATCAT
>DATLEG010000203.1:0-6045 GCA_035525465.1 Saccharimonadales bacterium (SeqCode) | reverse complement strand
GATAGCAGCCGGGATTCGCGACGACCTTCGCCGTGGGCAGCTCCGCGCGGGCGAACTCGGTGAGCCCATACACCGCCTCCGCCAGCAGCCCGGGCGCGGGATGCGTATACCCGTACCAGCGCTCGTAGGCTTGCGGATCGGTCAGCCGGAAATCGCTGCCGATATCGATGATCCGGCGGCCCTCGGCCAGCCACGCCGGCGCGAGCTTGGCCGCCTCCCCCGCCGGAAGCGCGGTGAACACGACCTCCGCATCCCCGGGATCCGCGCCGATCCGGAGCGACTCCGGCGCCCCATGCAGGTGCGGCTGCGCCGCTCCGAGCGGCTCACCCTGATGACTCCGCGCGACCGCCGCCACCAGCCTGGCCTCGGGGTGCCGCAGCAGCAGCCGCGCCAGCTCCCCGCCCGCATACCCGGTGACCCCCACGACCGCGACCTTGACCGGCATCCCCGGATTATTCACGACTTTGGATATTTATGCAAGCGCGGGATCAGGAGGTGGGTGAAAGGCTCGAGACCGCAACGCATCCGCCTGCGACGCCCTGCCAGCAGGCAGAACTCTGAAGAGGGGGGTGGGGCGGTTCTCTGAGCGAAGAGTCGGCCGGTAGGCGCGCGCCGTGGAGCGATGACGCACCTGACCGACCGAGCTCAGAGGACCGCCCCACCCCCCGACGCACGCACTCGCGTCCCAAAGGCGTGATCATGCGACGGCAGGAAGACACGACGACGCGCCTGGGGCGCCTCGCCTTCTAGGGGAAGATGCCCCGGAGCTCGATCGCCTTGGCCACCCGCTCCACGGCGATGATGAAGGCCGCCTCGCGGGGCGTGCAGTCGTAGACCCTGGCCTTGGATAGCACCAGCTCGATCGCCCGGCGCATGTAGATCTCCAGGCGCGACTCGACCTCTTCCAGCTCCCAGTAGAACTGCGCGCGGCTCTGGACCCACTCGAAGTACGAGACCACCACCCCGCCCGCGTTGGCCAGGATGTCGGGGGCGATGATCACCCCGCGGTCGCCCAGCATCCGATCGGCGTCGGCGGTCACCGGGCCGTTCGCTCCCTCGACGATGATCCGCGCGCGGACGTCGGCGGCGTTGTCGGCGGTGATCTGGGCCTCGAGGGCGGCGGGGATGAGGACGTCGACGTCCATCGCCAGGAGGTCGGCGTTCGTGATCGCGGTCGCACCGGGGAGTCCTTCGAGGAGCCGCTGCGGATGCCGGCGGACATGGTCGAGGGTGAGCGGGATATCGAAGCCGGCGGCCGAGGCGTAGCCGCCGGAGACATCGGAGAGGCCCACGATGCGGCATCCCGCGGCGGCGAGCGCCTTGGCGGCGATGCTGCCGACGTTGCCGAAGCCCTGGATCGCGACGCGGGCGTCCTCTATCGGGCGCCCCTGGCGACGGAGCGTTTCGAGCGTCACGAAGGCCACCCCCCGGCCGGTCGCTTCGTGGCGACCCCGGGAGCCGCCAAGCTCGACCGGCTTCCCGGTCACGACCTCGGGCGAATGCTTGCCGGTCATCATCGTCATCGTGTCGACGATCCAGGCCATCGTCTGCGCATCGGTGTTCACATCCGGCGCCGGGATGTCCTGCTCGGGACCGATGATCGGGAGGATCGCGGCGGTGTAGCGCTTGGTCAGGCGCTGGATCTCGGGCTGCGACAGCTTCTTCGGGTCGACCGCGACGCCGCCCTTCGCACCCCCCAGGGGCAGGTCCAGGACCGCGCATTTCCAGGTCATGAGCATCGCCAGGCCCTGCACCTCGTCGAGCGAGACCGACGGGTGGAAGCGGATCCCACCCTTCCCCGGCCCGCGACCGGTGGAGTGCTGGACGCGGTAGCCGGTGTAGACCTCGAGCGAGCCGTCGTCCATCTGCACCGGGACCGAAACGATGAGCGTGCGCTCAGCGGCGGCGAGGAACCGATGGAGCCCGGGGTCGAGACCGATGGCCTTCGCCGCGGCATCGAGTCGCCGGAGCGCGCTCGCGAGCAGCTCGTGACCTGGATCCACCACGGTGGTCGTCTTCAGCGCCGACATATCCCGTTCGCGAGCATAGCGGCGGCCGGTGCCGGCCCCGCATCGGTCAGCGCGGCCGATCGCCCCCGGCCCAGCTGCGGGCACGCTCGAAGAGCTGACGCTCGGCGCCACCGGTCAGGTCGTGTCCGCGGGTGGAGACGCGCGTCCCGTCGATGAGGACGAAGGTCGTGGCGAAGCCCTCGGCTCGCTCGCCGATCCCGACCGCGACCGGCACCACTTCGACGACCTCACGCCATGACCGATCCACCGCCAAGAGCGGAAGGCCGAAGCGCTGATGGATCCCATTCGCGTCGATGGTCGTGCGCGCGGCCGCCGAAGGTATGAGCAGGAGCAGGGCGACCAGACCGACCGCAGCGATCCGTCCAGGCGTGAGCAGCGTCCGGGCGAGGAGCCGGCGCAGCAGGCGTTCGGCCGCGTTGGTGGTGCGATGCCAGTCACGAAGAGTGCCCCGGGCCCATGCCGCGGCGGCTTCGCCGAGGGCGTAGCGTGCCGACCACGAGGCGAGCGCGGCGGCGATGGCCGTCGCCGCGACGAGCGCCCGCGGATCGAGCGCCGAGATGCGCGGATCGATGGCGAAGGATCCCGGGGCCACGCCGCGCCGCGCGATGATCTCGGCGGCGACCGGAAGCATGACCGTGAGCAGGGCGGCGGCGAGCAGGGTGAAGCTGCCGACCGCCAGCGGCACGATCGGATCGTCGGCGTCGCCGAAGGTGTCGATCACGCGGTCGGAGGCATTCGCCAGCTCGTGGAGCGCGCCGCCGACGGGATCGACCCCGCCACGCAGGCCCTCAGCAAGGATCGCGGCCAGGAACGGCGCGAGGGCCGGCTCGGCGATGCCGTCCACGGAGAGCGCCAGGCTCCAGCGCTGGTGGGGGGTCTCGATCACCACCTCGCCCCGGGCTGCCCGCGCGGCGCTGATCCCGGACCAGCCAACCGTGCGCGGGATCCCCCCCACGGTGAGACGGATGCCCGCGGGGCCGATCTGCAGCAGGCCGGCGGCCTGGCGCCGGCCTTCGCGGACCAGGACCGCCCGACTCAGGAGCGCGTCGGGGCGGGCGGCGACGACCGGTGGCAACGGTGCGGCCGGGGCCAAACGGGGCGCCAGGCCGAGGGCGGCAAGGCGCTCGTCCATCACCCGCTCAACGTCAGCCGGCGTCCCCCGTGACGCGGACCAGCTGCAGGACCTCCCCCGGTGCCCGCTGCGCCACCAGGCCCAGGTCGGCGCTGAGCACGGTCGCGATGATCGGGTACCCGCCGGTCGTCTGATGGTCGGCAAGGAGCACGATCGGGTCGCCGCCGGAGGGCACCTGGATCGCGCCGGCGGTGATGCCACAGGTGAGGAGCTCCCCGCCGGTGGAGCCGATCCGCCGGCCCTGAATGCGCAGGCCCATGCGGTCGCTCTCCGCCGCCACGGTGAACGGCCCGGCAAAGAGCGCTTCGACCGCTTCTTCGGTGAACCGGTGGGTGTGCGGTCCGGGCACCGCGCGGACGGGGGCGCCGTGATCAGGCGCGGCGCGGCGCATGCCGGCACGCTCCGTCGGCACCCGTGCCTCTCCCAGCGGCAGCGCATCGCCGGCGGCGAGGGCCGCCGGCCAGGGTCCGATGCCGCTGGGCAGATAGGTCGCCCGCGATCCAAGCACCCACGGCAGGTCGATCCCGCCGGAGATCGCGACATAGACGTAGCGGGTCACCACGCCGCCCTCGATCACGACCTCCTCGCCCGGCCGCACCACCACCGCGGTCCAGGACGGCAGGGGGATGCGGGAGCGGACCCGGACCTCGCGACCGGTGACCGCGATCAGCCGGAGGTCGTCGCAGCGGAACGAGAACGGCAGGCCGACGACCTCGATCGCCGCGGCATCCGGCGGAAGGCCGACGAGCCCGCAAGCGGTGGCGAAGGCCTGCGGATCGGCCGGCCCCGCCGGCGGAATTCCGCTGCGAAGCCCCGCGCTCCGTCCGGCATCCTGGATCGTCGAGCGGATGCCGGGGGCCCCGATCCGGATCATGCCCGCACGAACCGGACGCGGTCCCCGGCGCGGATCCGGGCCGGTGGGTCGCTCGCGGGATCGAACGGCCGGACATCGGTCGAGCCGATGAGCTGCCAGCCCCCGGGAGACTCCGCCGGATAGATCGCGGTCTGACCGTCGGCGACCGCCACCGCGCCCGCCGGCACCCGCGAGCGCGGCGATGGCCGCCGCGGCGCCCGGATGCGTGGATCGAGCGGGCCGAGATAGGCGAAGCCCGGCATGAATCCCAGGAACCACGCGGAGTACGTGGTCGCGCCGTGGATCGCGATGAGCCCGTCGACGGTGAGGTCCGAGCGCTCCGCTGTCTCAGCGATGTCCGGGCCGTCGTAGCGCACCGGGACCACGGTGATCGGTCCGGCCGCCGCATCGGGCGGGACGGCCACGGCGTGGAGAAGCTCGTGTGCCGCACGGCGGGCATCGGCGTACCGGATGCGACCCGGGTCGAACTGGAGGACCACCGAGGCATAGGCCGGGATCGCCGGTCCCAGCCCGCGCGCCTCCCACGCATCGGCGAGCGCGCGGCTTCGCGACACGAGGCCTGGGTCACGTCGCTGCTCGAGCTCGACGAGGAATGCCCGATCGCCGAACGGCCGGATGCTCACCGCCCCGGGTCCGTCCCGGTCATCCGGGTCGGTCACGCGGGAGCGCGGACCGCGATCCCGGCCGCTTCGAAAGCGGCACGGACCGCCCGGGCGATCCGCGTGGCCCCGGCCGAGTCGCCGTGGAGACAGAGCGTGTCGACCGTCAGCGGCAGGAACGAGCCATCGGTGGCGCGCACACCTCCGTCGCGGACGAAGCCCAACGCCTGCGCGGCTGCGGCAGCGGGACCCAGCACCATCGCACCGGGGAGCGCACGCGATCGGAGGGTGCCGTCCGGCTCGTAGGCCCGGTCGATGAACCCTTCGCGAATGAGGGGCAGGCCGGCCCGCGCGGCCGCGCGGGCCATCGCCGATCCGGGGGACGCGACCACTTCGAGGGCGGGATCGATCGCCGCGACGGCCGACGCGATGAGCTCGGCCATCCGTTCGTCGCGCTCGCCCTGGTTGTACAGCGCGCCATGCGCCTTCACGTGGGTGAGGCGGGTCCCCGCGGCCTCGGCGAAGGCGCGGAGCTCGCCGATCTGCCCCGCGAGATCGGCCCTGAGCAGGTCTCCCGGAAGGTCGAGCGCGCGGCGGCCGAAGTGCTCCGGATCCCGGTAGCCCGGATGGGCCCCGACCCGCACCCCGAGCGCCATCGCGAGCGCGATGGTCGCCCGCATCGTTGCCGGATCCCCGGCATGGGCTCCGCAGGCGATGTTCGCGCTGCTGATGAGCGGCATGAGATCGGCCTCGGTCCCGGCACCCTCACCCAGATCGCTGTTGAGGTCGATGGATGCCATGCCGGTCAGACGCTACACGGTCGCGCCGCGTGTGGGGCCGGGACCGGCTTCGCCGGCCCCGGCCGAACCTCAGTTACACGAAGAGCGGGGCAAGCACCAGGGTGATGGTCGCGAGGAGCTTGATGAGGACGTGCAGGCTCGGACCCGCGGTGTCCTTGAACGGGTCGCCCACGGTGTCCCCGACGACCGCGGCGGCGTGCGCAAGGGTGCCCTTGCCGAGCACGTTCCCGGCGTCGTCCTTCAGCATGCCGGACTCGATGTATTTCTTTGCGTTGTCCCAGGCCCCGCCACCGTTGTTCAGGACGGTCGCGAGGATGACGCCGGCCATCGTGCCGACCATGAGGAGCGCCGCCTCGGCCTCGGCCTTCAGCAGGACGCCGACGCTGATCGGGGTGGCGATCGCGATGACCCCGGGCGGGATCATGTTCTTCAGGGCGGAGCGGGTGGTCAGGTCGACGACGCGGGCGTAGTCGGGCCGTGAGGGGCCGGCCATGATGCCCGGATCCTCACGGAACTGCCGCCGGACCTCTTCGATGATCGCGCTGGCCGATTTGCCGACGGCGCGGATGGCGAGCGACGAGAAGAAGTAGACGAGCATCGCGCCGATCAG
>DATLEG010000184.1:0-2061 GCA_035525465.1 Saccharimonadales bacterium (SeqCode) | reverse complement strand
GCCGTGATCGTTGGCCAGAGACGGTCCCTCTTCCCCATCGCCGCCGCCGCGACCGCATTCTCGCTCGCAGTCGGGTTCCCGGCCGCCGACCCGGACACCTATTGGCATCTGGCGAGTGGGCAATGGATGATCGAGCACCGGGAGATCCTGCGTGCCGACGTGTTCTCCGCGACCATCGCCGGGAGGTCGTACGCGCTTGGCGAGTGGCTGGGGGAGGTCGTCCTCGCCGCCGCCTTCGGCGTGGGCGGATGGCCCGGCCTGGTCCTCCTCCGGTCGACGCTCGTCGCGATCGCCGCGTTCTGCGCCGCCCGGATCGCCCGTCGCGGCGGCGGCTCGGCTGCGGCGGCCGCGATCGTCCTGGGGGTCGGCTTCGTCGCGACCCGGTCGCGCTGGATCGATCGTCCGGCGCTCTTCACCTTCGTCCTGTTCGCCGTGGTCCTGGATCTGTTGTTCGCGGCCCGGGCGGGGTCGCGCCGGGCGCTGATCGCGGTCCCGCCGCTCCTGCTGCTCTGGGCCAACCTCCACGGTGGCTATGTCGTCGGGCTCGCGCTCGTCGGCGCATTCGCCGCCGAAGCGCTGCTGCTTCGGCGCCCTGTGGCGCGGGCGTTCCTCCTTGTCTTAGCGCTTTCGACCATCGTCACGTTCGCCGATCCGGAGACCTTCGGTCTGGGCGGCGCGGCCGGCCACGCGCTGGCACCACCGCGCTTCATCCGCGAAGAAGCGCCGCCGGATGTGCTCGAAGCATCCGGAGCGGTCTTCGCGCTCTTCCTCGCCGGGGTCCTCGGGGTGGCGATCCTCCGCGGCGCCGGCCTCCTCCAGGTCCTGCTCCTCGCGCCGCTCATCTGGCTCGCGCTCTCCGGCCAGAGGCATCTCGCGTTCTTCCTCATCGCGGCGCTCCCGCTCCTCGCCGACGGGCTTGCCGCTCCACTGCACGTCGCAACGCGGTGGGTGGCCTCGCGGGCCCTCAGCCGCTACCGCCCGCCCGCGTCCGCCGCCGCGCTCGGGGTCGCCGCGCTGGTGATCGCCGCTGTCGCGAGTGCCGTGGCCGTCCCCACCGGACCGGACGAGCGCAGGTATCCGGTGGGGGCGCTGCCGGCCCTCGCGTCCGGCTCCGGCCTGGTGCTGAACGAATACGACTGGGGCGGGTTCCTCATCCTGCGCGCCCCTGGTCGGCCGGTGTTCATCGACGGCCGGCTGTTCCCGTTCGAGTCTGCCGGCGTCCTCGAGGCCTATCGCGAGGCGGTCGAGCTCCGTCCCGGGTGGCGCGAGGTACTCGACCGGTACGCCGTTCGCCAGGTGTTGCTCCGCCCTGACCGGCCACTCACGGTCGCTCTCCGCGACAGCGGATGGACCGTACAGGCGGAAGACGCGCAGTTTGTCCTGCTGGGTCGGCCATGAGGGTGCCGACGCACGACCGCGTCTCCTTGTTGGTCCCGATCCTCGCCGGGACCGCCTTCGGCGCGGCGTCCGTGGCATTCCCCTTGGGCGACAACGATGTGTTCTGGCACCTGGCGACCGCGCGCGAGACCCTGGCCCACGGCCTGGTGCGCACCGATCTGTTCTCGTGGACCGTCGCCGGACAGCCGGTGCCCACCGATCAGTGGCTGGGGCAGCTGCTCTGGTACGGCGCGTACCTCGCCGCCGGCTGGTCCGGCATCCTCGGCCTGCGTGGCGCGGCGGTGGCGCTTCTTGCCGGCCTGATCGTGTGGAGTGCGCTCCGCGAGCGGCCGCGGGGGCCGCTCTTCGCCATCATCGCTTCGCTCCCTGCCCTTGCGCTCTCGCGGCTCATCTCCGTCGAGCGCCCCGAGCTGCTCGGGTTCGTGTGTTTTGCCTTGCTCGTGCCGCTGCTCAGGTCCGCGCGGTCGGGCAGCCGCCGCGCGCTCGTGGCCCTGCCGCCGCTCACCCTGGTGTGGGCCGATCTGCACGGGTCATTCGCCCTCGGCGTCGGGCTCGTGGTCCTCGTCTGCGCGGAGGGAGCGGTGGGCGATATCCCGGCGCGGCGGCGCGGCTATCTGCTCACCGCGGCCGCGGCCGTCGCGGCCACGCTCCTCACCCCTGCCG
>DATLEG010000182.1:0-2814 GCA_035525465.1 Saccharimonadales bacterium (SeqCode) | reverse complement strand
TCGTCATGAACACCCGCGAGGAGATCATGCAGGCCGTCGCCGATTACCAGAGCGGCCGGATGGGCTCGATCCCGGCGACGCACTTCGGCGCCGGCCCGCGCTGACGGCCTTCGGGACGGACTAGAGCGTCGGGCGCGGAGGAAGGGGCAGGCGCGCCTCGGCCCAGGCGGCCGCGGCGAGCAGTCGGCGATCGGCCCCGCGCCCCCCGACCAGCTGCAGCCCGAGCGGTAGCCCGGTGGGGCCGAGTCCCGTCGGGATCGAAAGCGCCGGCGCGCCGACGAAGGTCCAGCGGGAGCAGAAGCGCGGATCACCGGTCGTCGCCGGGGCGGGAGCTTCGCCCACCGCCGGTGGGGTGAGGATCGCGTCGTAGGGCGCGCTCCACTCCGCGAACGCGGCGATGAGGCGCCGCCGCTCGGCGAGGGCATCCTCGTACTCCGCCGTATCGATCGCGCGGCCTCGCGCGAAGATGTCCCTGGCCTGATCGCTCACCAGGTCCGGGTTCGCCGCAGCGAGCGGGCCGATCGCCCGCGCCGCTTCGTAGGCCATCACGATGCCGATGAGCCGGACCGCATCGTCGAGGCCGCTCGGCAGATCCGGCCACTCGATCGGGCCACCGTTCGCCGCGAGCGCATCGACGTCCGCCTGGAAGCGCACCTGCATCGCCTCATCGGCCGCATCCCAATCGCTCGTGCGGACCGCGGCGTATCGCGGTGCTTCCGGTGGCCCATCGAGCCACTCGCCGAACGCGTCGCCCGCCATCGCCGCGGCGAGCCAGCCGGCGCTCTCCACCGTCCCGGTGAAGCCACCCACCTGATCCAGGGTGCGCGAGAACTCCAGCGCGCCGCGGGTCGACAGCCGGCCACTGGTCGGCTTGTACCCGACGGTCCCGCAGAACGCGGCCGGGCGGATCACGGAGCCGTTGGTCTGGCTCCCGACGGCACCCGGCACCACGCCGGCGCTCACCGCGGCGGCGGAGCCCTGGGATGACCCGCCCGGGGTCCGGGCCGGGTCATAGGGATTGCGGGTCGGGCCGGGCGCGTAATAGGCGAGCTCGGCGGTGACCGTCTTGCCCAGCACGATCGCTCCGGCGGCTTCGAGGGCGGTCACCACGTCCGCCGATCGTTCGGGTACGCGGCCTTTGAATAACCGTGCGCCATGTTCGGTCGGGATGCCGGCGGTGTCATAGATGTCCTTCACCGCCACGGGCACGCCGTGGAGGAACCCGCGGGGGGTCTCGTTATCGCGCAGACCGGCGATCCGCCGCGCCTGCTCGGGGTCGAGCCAGGCGAACGCGTGGACCCTGGGCTCGGTGGCCGCGTAGCGATCGAGCGCGGCGTCGACCAGCTCGCGGCTGCCGATCTCGCGCGCGGCGATCGCGCGGGCGGCGTAGGCGAGATCCTCCAGCGCGCGCATCGGCGAAGTGTGCCCGTTCAGCGACCCGGGGGTCGGACGGGCAAGGCGAAGCTAGGCCGGCTGGAGCTCGCGGATGAGCCGCCGGCGCCGGGCGAGACGGCGGAGACGCCCTTCGGCCTGCATCCGCCAGCGCTCGCTGCCCAGGCCGAGGCCGAGAAGGGTCTCGAGCATCGACACCGCCCGCGTCGCCTCGCCCCGCCGCTCAAGGGCCCGGGCATACGGAAGCGCGAGGCGCACCCGGAGCTCATTCGACCCGTCGTAGTACGCGCTCTCGTAGCAGAGGTAGGCCGTCTCCGGCTCGCCGCTGCGCTCGAAGACCCGGGCCAGCGCGTATGCCGCCGGGGGGTGATCCGGGGTCCGCCCGGCGCGCGCGTCGAGCACCGCGGCGGCGACCCGGTCGGCGATCCGGACGAGCGACACGATGTCGCGCGCGTTGTGGAGCAGGACCGGCTCGATGATCCCCGCATCATCTTCACGCAGGTAGCGGAAGTACCGCTCCGGGATGAGTGCCCCGGGGATGTCGTCGGTGCGGCCGCAGTCCAGGACCGAATCCTCGAGCTGGCGCAGCGAGGTCGAGCCGAAGCGATCGCGCCAGAGCCGACGGGCGGGGTGGAGCAGGTCCAGATGCGATGCATCGACCGAGAGCTCCGAGCGCAGGGCCATGATCACGCGCGTCCGCAACAGCGGCAGGTCGAAGCATTTACCGTTGTACGAGGCACAGGCACGGAAGCGATCCAGCTCCGTCTGGAGCGCGCCGACGAATGCGCGCTCGGCGCCGAGATCGGTGAGCAGGTGCTGCCGCAGCACGAGCTCGCCCTCGGTGATCCAGGCGGTGCCGAGCAGGAACACGTACGTGCCGGTCCCCCCCGAAAGTCCGGTCGTCTCGGTGTCGAGGAACAGGATGTCTTCCCACCGGCGGGGCGGCTCGCCCTTGAGGCCAAGGTGGAGGAGCAGCCCCGGCTCGGGGTCGGTCCTGCCTATCACCCCAAGCGCCAACTCGGCAAGGTCGATCCGCTGCTCACGCACTTCGAAGCCGGGCCCCTCGCGGGCCGGTCGCGGCGTGGTCCGTCGCGTGGCGTGACCGCGGGCTCCCTCGATCCCGGCGAGGCGCGCGCGCAGATCGATCAGGAGATGGACCGAAGGAGGTCGGCGGTCGCGGTCTTCACCCGGGCCCCCAGGGCGTACGCCGGGCCGACGCAGGACGGGCAGCCGTCGCGGCAGGCGCAGGCCGCAAGGTGCTCGCCCGCGCGCTCCCCGAGCGCGCCGGGCGCGCGGAACAGGCGCTCCGAGACGCCGACGCCGCCGGGGGTCATGTCGAACAGGAAGACCGTCGGCAGCGCGGTATGGGGCGAGCGCACCTGGGTCGCGAGCCCGAGGTCGTGCGGGTCGCACATCAGGAAG
>DATLEG010000172.1:0-3246 GCA_035525465.1 Saccharimonadales bacterium (SeqCode) | reverse complement strand
CGGCAGTCCCCAGACGGACCATCTCGCGGTAGCCGGCCGGCGTCTCGTCCTCGAAACCCAGAAGATGCAGGGCCCCGTGAGCCGCCAGGAACGCGACTTCTCGAACGATCTCGTGTTTTCGGCGCCTGGCCTGCCGCTCGGCCTGCGCCGCGCTGATGATGACGTCCCCCAGATCGAGCGCGCCGTCAGGGTCACGGCGAAGCTTTTTTACCGCCGCTTCACCTTTTGCGCCACCCAGATCCTGGCCGAACGACAGCACGTCGGTGGTCCGGTCCTTCCCACGGTGCCGTGCGTTCAGCTCGCGCATCCGCGCATCGTCGATGAACGCGATGGTCAGGGTCGTGTCTGCAGGCAGGCCGTACGGGAGGAGGGCCGCACGGATAGCGGCGCGCACCGGCGCGGCGGCGCAGGGCACGGGGCCGCGGACGGCGAGCTTCAGTGTCCGGAGGCGAGTGGCGGGGGCGTCGTCGCCGCGGGGATGCGCGCGATCTGATCCTCCGGATACGGGATCCGCTCGTGATACACCCCGGCGAGGAGCTCGCGGAAGGCGCCTTTGATCCGTTGCACGTCGCGCAACGTGAGATCGCAGTCGTCGAGCTGGCCATCGGCGACCTTCTCGTCGACGATCCGGTCGACCATCTCGCCGATCCGTTCCGGGGACTTCTCGGCCAGGGATCGGACCGAAGCTTCCGTGCCATCGGCGAGCATGACGATCCCCGCCTCCCTGCTCCGCGGCTTCGGGCCGAGATGGCGGAAGTCGCGCTCGTCGACGTTGCCGCCACGCTGCAGCGCCATGCTGTGGAAATATCGGATGAGGCTGGTGCCGTGATGACCGGGGATCATCTCCCGGATCTGCGGTGGCAGCCGGTAGCGCTCGGCGAGGGCGAGCCCATCTCGCACGTGTGCGGCGACGATGGCCGCCGAGACGGCCGGATCGAGATCATCGTGCGGGTTCTGACCGGTCTGGTTCTCGATGAAGGCTCCGGGATTCCGCATCTTGCCGATGTCGTGGTAGTAGGCGCCCACCCGGGCGACGAGCGGGTCGGCACCGATGACCTCGGCGGCGCGCTCGGACAGGTTCGCCACGAGCAGCGAGTGGTGATATGTGCCGGGCGTGCGAAGGAGGAGCTGCCGGAGGAGCGGATGGCCGGGATCGGAGAGCTCCCGCAGCTCGAAGACGGTGCTGATGCGGAACAGATGCCCGAGCATGACCATTCCGCCGAAGGCGAACACGCCCGAGGAGGCGCCGCTCACGAAGGCCGCGGCCGCGAGCTGGAGCGCACCGAACGCGTCCGCGGAGCGGCCGACGAGCAGGAACGTGCCGATGATCCCGAGATCCCCCAGGGCGACATACGCGGCGCCGGCGACGAACTCCCGCGCGGTGGTGGCGCGACGGACCGCGGCCATGCCAAGCATCGCCGGCACGAGGACGTACGCGACCAGCTCGACCTGGTTGGACATGATCCCGACGTGCAGCGCGCCGGCGATCTGGACCGCCAGGGCGGTGCGTCCGCCGATGAGCACCGTGAGCATCATCGCGATCGCGGCGAACGGCACGAAGAACGCGGCGATGGAGTGGCCCGGAACGACCACCCGTCCCGCGATGGTGAGTGCTAGGAGCGAGAGGCCGATCAGGAGGATCTTCCGGTCGTCGATCCAGGCCTCCTGGGCATAGCGCTCGACGAAGAGCGCGAGCACGCCGGCGATGAGCAGGGCCCAGATGAGGAGGCCCGCCGCGCCCTTCCAGTCGATGCCCGGGCTCACCAGACCGAGGGCCCGGAGCTTCTCCAGGTCCTGCGCGGTCACCACCGTGCCTTCACGGACGACGACTTCGCCGGCGGTGATCTGTACCTGCACCGGCGAGACCGAGTTCCGCGCCGACTGCTGCGCCGCAGCGGTCGCCGGGGGGTCGTACGCGAGGTTGGGCGCGAGCATCTGCTTCAGCAGCTCGGTGCCGAGCCGCTTCTGGCGTTCGCTCCAGGCCTGCGGGAGCGCCTTCGAGGCGTCGGCGCGCGCGGCCTCGAGCTGCTCCGGCCTGATCCCCTGGCCGAAGAGCGTCTTCAGTGCCGGATCGACCTCTTTCGCCAGGGCCTCGTACTCGGTCGCCGGGAGATCGAGCGCGTCAGCCGCAAGCGGAGCGGAGAGGGTCACCTCGCCGAGCTTGGTGAGCGCGGCGACCCGCTGGTCCCGGGCCTGGGTGCCGTCAGCCCGGATCTTCGCGATGGCGGTGAGCGCCGAGCCCAGTCGGGTGCTCTGCGCGACGATCACCGCGGGGTCCTGGGCGTAGACCTTCGCGATGCCCGCGGCGGCTCGCTCGCGTTCGGCCTGGGTGAGCGACTCGCTCACGAAGGCGGTGGAGCGTGGCGCGCGGACCTGCCGGTCGGCAACGACGCCGGCGGCGTCGTAGCCCACGACCGCGGGCGGCGATACGAGGAGCGCGGCACTACTGAGCAGCCCGGTCACCAGGACGAACGCGAGGACGCGGATCCGCGGATCGGTGCGCAGGAGCGCGCCGAGGTCACGGGCCGAGCGCGGACGCGCGAAAGCGATCACGGCGTCTCACCATTCTCTCGCGTGCTGTCCAGTGTCGGAGGCACGGCGGGCCGCTTCTCGTGATGGTCATAGGCCCGCACGATCCGAGCGACCAGCTCATGCCGGATGACGTCCTTGTCGTCGAAATCCACGAACTCGATGCCGGTCACGTCGCGGAGGATCGCCCGGGCGACGTTCAGACCCGATTGCTGACCTTCGACCAGGTCGACCTGGGTGATGTCGCCGGTGACGACGGCCTGCGACCCGTAGCCAAGACGGGTGAGGAACATCTTCATCTGGGCCGGGGTGGTGTTCTGGGCCTCGTCGAGGATGATGAAGGCCTCGCTCAACGTCCGGCCGCGCATGTACGCGAGCGGTGCGACCTCGATCTCGCCGCGCTCCTGTGCCCGCGCGAAGCGCTCGGGGGGCATGAGCTCGTAGATCGCGTCGTAGAGCGGGCGCAGGTAGGGATCGATCTTCTCCTGCAGGTCCCCGGGGAGGAACCCGAGCCGCTCCCCCGCCTCGACCGCCGGCCGGGTGAGGATGATCCGCTGCACCTGCCGTTCGGTCAGCGCCGCGGCGGCCATCGCCACCGCGAGGAAGGTCTTGCCGGTGCCGGCCGGGCCGATCCCGAAGGTGATCGTGTTGCGGCGGATCGAGTCCACGTAGCGCTTCTGGTTGACCGTTTTCGGCGCCACCTTCGTGTTGCGATGG
>DATLEG010000164.1:0-2508 GCA_035525465.1 Saccharimonadales bacterium (SeqCode) | reverse complement strand
AGACCGCCGTGGCCTCCTTCATGACCTCGGAGGCCTTGTCGGACAAGGCGTCCTCGCGGGCGCGGATGTCCAGGTGCTCGATCCGCTTCACCTTGAGCCCCCGGAAGAGGGCTTGATACTCCGTCCAGACCTCATCGGGCGAATCGGTCGCGATCGTTGCCACAACCAGCTTACCGGAGCCCACGCGGCTCGCCACCTCGTTGAGGATCCTCTTCTCGCCTTCTTTGTCTTCATGACCCCCGATGACGATCAGGGTGCCGCTCTTCTTGGCCATCTGGTTCCCTTCTGGCCCCGGCGGGCCGGTTGATCAAGCCTCTCCTTGCAGCACCAGAGAGCGCTTGCTCCCGGCGAGAAACTCTTCCTTTTCGACGATCTTGCCGTCCCGCACGAGGTGCCGGCCCTTCGCGATCACATGGACGATCTCCAGCGAATCCCGCCGGACGACGAGCACGTCGGCGTCGCAGCCGGGGGCGAGCCGCCCCTTGCCGGACAGCTTGAGGACCCGCGCCGCGTTGGCGGTGACCGAGGGGAGCAGGCGCTCGAACGGCAAGCCCCCGCGGACCACCTGCCGCACCTTCCGCCAGAGCTCCTCCGGAGCGTTGCTGTCGGCGTCGGACGACAGAGTCAGCCGGCGGAGATCTCCCCCCTTCTCCATGAAGTACCGGATGCACCGTCCGAGCTCCTCCTCGATGGCGTCCATGTCGACATAGGAGCCGCGCCGCGACAGGTCGACCGCCTCCTCGATCAGAGCTTCATTGCGGTGGACATGGGCGGGATACAGGAGACCGGGATCGATGTGGTGATCGTCGATCAGGGCGCGCAGCGGCGCCATCTTTTCCGGCTGCTCGCCGAGGTGGAAGTGGGTGACCCCCGCCTTGCCGGACAGCATGCCGCCGACCTTGGCGTCGATCACGACCTTGGCGAGGTCGCGCACCGTGGGCTGCAGC
The DNA here is from genome assembly GCA_035525465.1 of Saccharimonadales bacterium (SeqCode). Lineage (GTDB taxonomy): Bacteria > Chloroflexota > Limnocylindria > P2-11E > P2-11E > UBA4735. Next base: position 1,561 of record DATLEG010000164.1, on the reverse strand, counting down.
GCCCGCTCGTCGGAGACCGCGATCTCGCCGACGCCGACCACCTTGTCGACGACGATGAGGTCGTTGCGCACTGTGCCGGTCAGCGTGACCGGCGGGACGTCGTAGCTCCCGGTGTACATGAAAGCCGAGATCCCCTGTTCCTCGAGCCCATGCACGCAGGCGAGCAGATCGATGAGGGTGCGGGTGGTGGCGTCCACGCCCAGGCAGCCGACCACGGTCGTTGTGCCGCCGCGGATCAGCTCGCTGAGCTGGATCGCCGGCGAGCGGCTGGCGAAACCCTCCTCGCCACTGCCGCCGGTCAGGTGAGCGTGCGGATCGACCAGCCCGGGCGTCACCCAGCAGCCGCGGGCGTCGATCACGTCGAGGTCCAACCCCAGAGCCTCGGCTCCCATGGGATCGACCTCTCCGATGCGGGCGATCTTGGTGCCCGCGAGCAGGACGGGGGTCCGCCCGCAGGGCTCCGGTGTGAGGACTTCGCCGTTCTCGATGAGGAGGAGCATGGCTAGGCTCGCACCGGAATCCGGTCATCCAACAATCCATGAATGCGCGTGGGGATGAATCTCATGTGCTGCTCCTTCTGTCGGGTCCGGCCGCCCTCGACGGAGCGGCCGGCCCGGGTCCTTCGGTGGGATCAAGCGTCCTGCGTGACCAGGCTCACCGTGCTCGCCTGGGGTCCTTCAAATCCTTGCTCCTCGGCGAAGCGCACCTGCGCGCCCACCACCAGGCTCTCGAAGCCGGGCGGCTCGAGAACCGCGTTGCGATGGAAATAGATCTCGCGCCCGTCCGGCCCGGCGATGAAGCCGAAGCCCTCCTCCTGGAAGATGCGGATGACCTGCCCCTCCGGCGGCAGCACCGGAGTCTTCACGTCGCCGCGCCGACGGTCGGCGAACTCCTCCACCTGTCGTTCCGCGGCCTGAAAAGCGTCGCGGATCACCGCGTTCAGCTCCTCGCCCGCTTTGTTGGCGACCAGCTCGGAGCCGGGGACTGTAATGTCAAGGCGGACCCGGTAAGGGCCCCCCGCCTGATGATGGTTGCTCGGCCCCTCCACCGCGATCCGGCAGCTCGTGATGCGGTCGAAGTAACGTTCCAGCTTGGCCGACCGCCGCCGCAGATCGGCTTCGAGGTCGGCGGTCAGCTCAATCTGTCGGGCCGAGATCTCCAGGGGTACCTGCATGCACACCTCCTTGGACGGAAGGGCGGCCTGTCGCAGACCGCCACCCTTCATCGACCGCAAGCTGCGTGCCACGAGGCTCAGGTCAAGACTTTGGCGATCGCGTCCGGATGGAACGTCCAGCCCAGAAATCCGGCGAGACCGAGCACCAGACCGAACACGGCAAAGAAGACCGCGACACCGACTAGCCACTTCTTCCGGGTCAACGCGCTCACACCGAGGAGAGCGATGGCGATGCTCAGGCCCGCCTCCGAGATGTCGAACTGGTCGTCGTGTACGCCCAGCCGTGCGTACTCCGCCTCGGCCCCCTCGGCCTCTTTCTTGATGTCGTCCTTCTCCTGCTCGTACTTCTTCGCCTTCCCTGCATAGGCGTCGATCTTCTTGTCCAGG
>DATLEG010000162.1:0-5327 GCA_035525465.1 Saccharimonadales bacterium (SeqCode) | reverse complement strand
CAGCTCATGCAGGTGCAGGGCCGCGGGGGCGACCCCGTGGAGCCGCGCCTCGACCGCGGCGAGACGCTCGATGTCCGCGCGGCTCGCAGCGCGGACGCGGTCGGTGAGGGTGGCGCGGTCGATGACCGCGAGGAGGTCGGGCACCGTGCGGCGCGGCGCGGCGGCGGCGACCTGGACGACCAGGTGCGTCGCCCGAAAGCCACCGCGGGTGACCTCCTTCGACTCCAGGCGCGCTTCCTCGGTCAGGCCCAGTGCGGTGACCATCGCCTCAAGGGTCGCGAGTGGCAGTCCGGCGTCGACGAACGCCCCCAGCAGCATGTCGCCCGCCGCGCCGGCGGTGCAGTCGAGGTAGGCGATGGTCACGGCGCGGGGGCGGCGGCGCGGCGGTTGATGAGCCCGGCGAGGTACCCGGCGCCGAAGCCGTTGTCGATGTTCACCACCGCGATCCCCGGGGCGCAGGCGTTCAGCATCGTCAGGAGCGCGGCCAGGCCCTCGAACGACGCGCCGTAGCCGACGCTTGTCGGCACCGCGATGACCGGGACATCCACCAGCCCGGCGATCGCGCCGGGGAGCGCGCCATCCATCCCGGCGACGGCGATGATCGCGTTCGCGCCGCGCAGCTGCTCGACATTCGCGATCAAGCGGTGGATGCCGGCGATACCGATGTCGCGGCACCACTCGACGTTCGCCCCGAACGCCTCGGCGCTCACCGCGGCCTCCGCGGCGACCGGCGCGTCGGCGGTGCCCGCGGTCGCGATGACCACGCAGCCGGTCACTGGGGCGGGGACGCGGCGGAGCAGGATCGTCCGGCTCGCGGGGTGCCAGCGCGCCTCCGGGACCACGGCGGCGACCGCGTCAGCTTGCGCCGCGTCGCAGCGCGTGGCGAGGACCGTCGCCGAGCGCTCGGCGAGCGCGGCAAACGCCTTGGCGACCTCGGGGGCGGTCTTCCCCTCCCCGTAGATGACCTCGGCAAAGCCGGTGCGCACCTCGCGCGCGGTGTCGAGCTTGGCGAAGCCGAGATCGAGGTAGCCGGGGGGCTGTGCGCTCACGGGAGGGTGATGCCGTCCAGGCGCACCGGCGCCGGGGCGGCGGTGCTCCCGCGGCGGTAGCCGTCCAGGTCGAGGGTGACGTAGCGGAAGCCGAGCGCCCGCAGCTCCTGCGCGATCGCCTGGCGATGCTCGAGGACGAGCGGCAGCTCGGACGTGGCGACCTCGATCCGCGCGGTATCGCCGTGATGGCGGACCCGCAACTCGCGGATGCCGCGAGCCTTGATCGCGCGCTCGGCGAGCTCGACCTGGCGCAGGCCCTCCAGGGTGACGCGCATCCCGGTCGGGAAGCGCGAGGCGAGACAGGCGGCGGCGGGCTTGTCCGCGGTGGGGAGGCCGAGCGCGCGGCTGAGGGCGCGGACCTCGGCCTTGGACAGGCCGGCTTCGTACAGCGGGCTGCGGACGGCGCGCTCGGCCGCGGCGCGGCGGCCGTGCAGGACCTCGGCGGCGTCGTCGGCGTTGTAGCCGTCGACGATCGCGGCGAGGTGCCGCGTGACAAGGAACGCCTCGAGGGCGGTGAAGAGCGCGTCCTTGCAGAAGTAGCAGCGGTCGGCGGGGTTGCTCGCGTAGCGCTCGTCGGCCAGCTCGTCGGTCGCGACCTCGACCAGCTCGATGCCGATGGCCGCGGCGACCGCGCGGGCGTCGCGAAGCTCGTCCTCGGGAAGGCTGGGCGAGGCGTCGATGACCGCGATCGCGCAGGGGCCAAGCGCGCGGTGTGCGAGCGCGCTCACCAGCGCCGAATCGGCGCCGCCGGAGTAGGCGACGGCGACGGAGCCGAGGGAGGCGATGAGCGCTTCGGCCGTGGCCTGCTTGGCGAGGAGGGGGTCGGGCACGAGGCTCACTCTACCCGCGCCGGCCGGTTCAACACGAATACGGGTCAGCGGTCGTAGTTGAGGATCGGGGCGAGCCAGCGTTCGGTGGTGGCGAGGTCCTGGCCTTTGCGGCGGGCGTAGTCCTCGACCTGGTCGCGCTCGATCTTCCCCACCCCGAAATACTGGGCCGCAGGATGCCAGAAGTAGTAGCCGGAGACCGCGGCGGTCGGAAGCATCGCGAAGCTCTCGGTGAGCGTGATCCCCGCGCGCTCGGTCGCCTCGAGCAGATCGAACAGGGTCTTCTTCTCGGTGTGGTCCGGGCAGGCCGGATACCCGGGCGCGGGGCGGATCCCCTGGTAGTCCTCGTGGATGAGCGCCCGGTTGTCGAGGTGCTCGTCCGGCGCGTAGCCCCAGAGGTCCCGGCGGACCCGCTCGTGCAGCCGCTCGGCAAAGGCCTCGGCCAGGCGGTCGGCGAGGGCCTTGAGCAGGATCGCGCTGTAGTCATCGTTCGCCGCCTCCAGCTCGGCGACCTTCTCCTCCAGACCGATGCCCGTCGTGACCGCGAACGCGCCGATCCAGTCGCGTTCCAGCGCCCCAAGGGGCGCGACGAAATCGGAGAGCGCGAGGTTCGGCTGGTCGTTGGACTTGAGCATCTGCTGGCGGATGGTGTGGATCACCGCGCGCGGCGGTCCGCTCACATCGTCCCCGTCCCAGACCCGGATGTCGTCGGAGGCATCGGAGGCGGCGCGGAAGAAGCCGACGACCGCGCGCGCGGTGAGCCAGCGCTCGTCCACGATCCGCTTGAGCATCGCCCGGGCGTCGGCGAAGAGCGCGGTCGCGGCCTCCCCCACCTTCGGGTCGTCCAGGATCTCGGGGTAATGCCCGGCCAGCTCCCAGGTCTGGAAGAACGGGGTCCAGTCCACTCTGGGAATTAGGTCCGTGAGCGGCACGTCGTCGAACGTGCGGACCCCGCGGAAGGTCGGGACCGGCGGTGCGAGCGGCTCGAGGCGCAATCGGTTCGCCCGCGCCGCGGCAAGCGATTGTCGCTTCACGTCAGAAAGGCGCTCGGCCCGGCGCGCGCGGAGGTCGGCGTACTCGTCCCGGATCCCCCGGACGAAGGAGTCGCGGCCGGTGTCCGAGAGGAGCGCGCTCGCCACGCCGACGGCGCGTGAGGCGTCGATGACGTGGACCACCGGCCCGGAGTAGCGGGGCTCGATGCGCACGGCGGTGTGGGTGCGGCTGGTCGTCGCGCCGCCGATGAGGAGCGGGATGGTGAGGCCCTCGCGCTCCATCTCGCCCGCGTTGTAGGTCATCTCCTCGAGCGACGGGGTGATGAGGCCGGAAAGCCCGATGAGGTCGGCCTTCTCCCGGACCGCGGCCTCAAGGATCTTGGCCCAGGGGACCATCACCCCCAGGTCCACGACGTCGTAGTTGTTGCACTGGAGCACGACGCCGACGATGTTCTTGCCGATGTCGTGGACATCACCCTTCACCGTGGCCATGACCACCTTGCCCTTGGCCCTGGTGTCGGCGGTGCGCTCCTTTTCGGCCTCGATGTACGGGATGAGGTGCGCGACCGCGCGCTTCATCACCCGCGCGCTCTTCACCACCTGCGGGAGGAACATCTTACCCGAGCCAAAGAGGTCGCCGACGATCTGCATCCCGGCCATGAGCGGACCTTCGATGACCTCGATCGGACGCTCGGCGAGGCGCCGCGCCTCCTCGGTGTCCTCCACCACGTAGTCGGAGATCCCGTGGATCAGGGCGTGCGCGAGCCGCTCGTGGACCGGCGCCTCGCGCCAGGCGAGATCAACGGTCTTGGCGGCGATCTCGCCCTTCACCCCTTCGGCGATCTCCAGGAGCCGCTCGGTCGCGTCCGGTCGCCGGGCGAGGACGACGTCCTCGACCCGCTCCAGGAGCTGCGGCGGGATTTCGGTGTACAGCGCCAGCGCGCCGGCATTCACGATCCCCATGTCCATCCCGGCGTCCACGGCGTGATAGAGGAACACCGCGTGGATCGCCTCGCGCACGCCGTTGTTCCCGCGGAAGGCGAAGGAGACGTTGCTCACGCCGCCGCTCACGTTGGTGAGCGGGAAGCGGGCCTTGATCCGCTTGGTCGCCTCGATGTAGTCCAGGGCGTAGCGGTCGTGCTCGGCCATCCCGGTGGCGATGGCGAAGATGTTCGGGTCGAAGATGATGTCCTCGGGCGCGAAGCCGACCTGCTCGGTGAGGAGGGCGTAGGCCCGCTCGCAGATCGCGACCTTGCGCTCCACGGTGTCGGCCTGGCCCTGCTCATCGAAGGCCATGACGATCACCGCCGCGCCGTAGCGGCGGACGAGGTGCGCCTGCCGCAGGAAGGCGGCCTCGCCCTCCTTGAGGGAGATCGAGTTCACGATCCCCTTTCCCTGTAGGCACTTCAGGCCGGTCTCGAGGACCGACCAGCGGGAGGAGTCGAGCATCACCGGCACGCGGGCGATCGCGGGCTCCGCGGCGGCAAGGTTGAGGAACGTGCGCATCGCCGCCTCGCTGTCCAGCATCCCCTCGTCGAAATTCACGTCGATGATCACCGCGCCCGCCTCGATCTGCTGGCGCGCGACCTCCAGCGCGGCGTCATAGTCGCCCGCCAGCACGAGCTTCTTGAACTTCGCCGACCCGGTGACGTTGGTGCGCTCGCCCACGTTCACGAAGTTCGTCGAGGCCCCGATGACCAGCGGCTCCAGACCGGCCAGGCGCAACGCCGGCCCCGGCGCGGCCACCAGATGTGGCGCGATCCCCCGGACCGCCTCCGCCAGCGCGCGGGTCGTCTCGGGGGTGGTGCCGCAGCAGCCGCCGACGATGTTCAGTAGACCGGCCCGCGCGAACTCCGAGAGGACACTGGAGGTGAAGGCCGGGGTCTCGTCGTAGCCGCCCATGTCGTTCGGCAGGCCGGCGTTGGGATAGATGCAGATCCGGTGGGGCGCGATGCGGGCGAGCTCCTGGATGTAGGGGCGCAGATCGGTCGCCCCAAGAGCGCAGTTCAGACCCACCGCCAGCGGCCGGGCGTGGGCGACCGAGTTCCAGAACGCCTCGGCGGTCTGCCCCGAGAGGGTGCGCCCGCTGCGGTCGGTGATCGTGCCCGAGACGATGAGCGGCACGCGGTCCCCGCGGGCCTCGAACAGGCTCTCGATGGCGAAGATCGCGGCCTTCGCGTTGAGGGTGTCGAAGACCGTCTCGATGAGCAGCAGGTCCACCCCGCCGTCGAGCAACGCGGCCGCGGCCTCGGTGTACGCGGCCACCAGCTCGTCGAAGCTGATGTTCCGGAAGCCGGCGTCCTCGACCTTGGGCGAGATGGACGCGGTGCGGTTCGTCGGCCCGAGCGCCCCCGCGACCCAGCGCGGCCGTCCATCTGCCCGCTCGAAGTCATCGGCCACCGCCCGGGCGATCCGCGCCGCCGCGAGGTTGAGCTCGGCCGCGACATCGCCCAGGCCGT
>DATLEG010000147.1:0-2403 GCA_035525465.1 Saccharimonadales bacterium (SeqCode) | reverse complement strand
AGCTCGTTCCACAGGTCCTCGAGCGCGATCGCTGCCTCGGACTGCCCGTCCGACCACAGCAGCCCCACCATCTCGCCGAACGCGCGGATCTGGTGATGGGTCCGCATCACCTGTTCGATCACGGCGCCAACGGCCGCCTCGAACCGCGCCCGGTCTGGCCGGCCGTCCAAGAGCAGGCGCTCGAGGATCTCCCGGGCATCGAATGGAAGGTAGCGACCTTCGGCCGCCGCGGCCCCCAGATCGACGCCCAGCGCCACCAATCGACCCTCGGTCGCCATGCGGTGCTCAGCGGTGGCGATGACGACGACCGCCTCGCCACGGGCGAATCCCTGGGCGACGAATTCGGCCAGTCGGTGGGCCAACGTCGCCGGCCCATCGTGGAACTGCACGATGTGCTCCGGGAGGGAGCCGGGCGATCGCATACCCCAAAGGCTACAGCACCCGGACCACGGCTCGCGGGGCGCCTCCGGCGAGCTGCGCCGGTCAGCCACTACGCTTTGAAAGGTGACGACCCGTTCCCTGGGGGTGCTCTGCGTCGGCCGCGACGCGCCGGGCACGCTGCACGAGATCACTGGCGTGATCCTCCGCCACCGCGGAAATATCACCTCGGTCGAGATCCCTGAGCGGGGGCCGCGCGGGGCGGTCCACCTGGAGATCGATGTGCCTGGTGACGCGGCCGTCGAAGAGGCGCTGCTGGCGGACCTCCAGGCCCTCGGGGTCGTGGAGGACGTCCGGCCGGTGCCGACGATGCTGGAGGTCTTCGGCAAGCGGATCATCGTTGCCGGCGGGGGCGCCCAGGTCGGGCAGGTCGCCCTCGGGGCGATCTCGGAAGCCGACCGGCACAACATCCGTGGCGAGAAGATCAGCGTGGACACCATCCCGATCGTCGGTGAGGAGAACATCGCCGACGCCGTGCGGGCCGTCGGCCGCCTGCCGCGGGCGGTCGCGCTGGTCCTGGCGGGCGCGCTCATGGGGGGAGACATCACCAAAGCGGTCGAGGAAGTGCGGGCCAAAGGGATCCTCGTCATCAGCCTCAACATGGCCGGTTCGGTCCCCGGAGCGGCCGACCTCATCGTGAGCGACCCGGTCCAGGCCGGAGTGATGGCCGTGATGGCGGTCGCCAAGACCGCAAAGTTCGACATCGCCAAGCAGCGGGGAAGAACCTACTAGAGCGGCCCTGACATCATTTAAGAGCGGCGAAGCTGATCGAGCTCGCGGCGCTCGCGCTTGGTGGGACGACCGGCTCCGCGCTCGCGGACGAACACCGGCGGCTCCCGCTTGAACACCGGGGCCGGAGGACTGTGATCGATGAGGCAGGTCGCGGCGACAGCGGCACCGACGCGCTTGTCGATGATCGCCACGACCTCCAGGATCCGCTCACGCTCGACGAACGCTTCGATCCGGTCGCCGACCTTCACCATCGTCGCTGCCTTGGCCGGCGTCCGGTTCACGCGGACGTGCCCGCCCCGGCAGCCCGCTGTCGCGGCCGAACGGGACTTATAGAGCCGCACGGCCCAGAGCCAGATGTCCACCCGTGTCGTGTCGATGTGGCCATGCTGCCACCCCGGGCCGGCGGCTGCCTGCCCCTCGTGGCATCGTTGCGGTCGTGAGCCCTGACCTGTCGTTGAGCGTCGCGGCGCGAGACGGCATCGCGCTGCGCACCCATCGCTGGCCGGCCGTGGGGGCACCGCGTGGCCACCTGCTGCTGGTGCACGGCATCGCCGAGCATGCCGCCCGGTATGACCATGTGGCTGCCCGGTTCGCCACGGCCGGGCTCGAGACCCAGGCCTTCGACCTCCGGGGCTTTGGCGGTTCGGGCGGTGAGCGGGCGTACATCGCGCGCTGGTCGGTCTATCACGACGACCTGGAGGATCGGCTGGAGGCCGTGCGCGCTGTGGCCGGTGACCTTCCGGTGATCCTCTACGGTCACTCGATGGGCGCGCTCATCGCGCTCGGCTACATGCTGGCGGACCGCCCTCGCCTCCAGCCGGACCGTTTGGTCCTCTCCGCCCCGGCGATCGATTCGCCGGTCGCAGGTTGGAAGCGGATGCTCGCCCCGGCGCTCGGCCACGCGCTGCCGCATCTGCGGATCGCGAACGATCTCGCGGCGGGCGGGCTCTCGCGCGATCCGGCGGTCGAGGCCGCGTACCGCTCTGATCCGCTGAACACCCACACCACGACCGCGCGCCTGGGGATGGAGCTCTTTCGTGAGCAGGCGCGGGTGGCCCGCCGACTCGGATCCCTGGATCGGCTTCCGGTGCCGACGTACGTCCTGCACGGGGCGGACGATCGGATCGTTCCTGGCTCCGCCAGCGCCCGCCTCGCGGGCAAGGAGCTCGTGACCCGCCGGGTCTATCCCGGGATGCGCCACGAGACGCACAACGAGATCGGGGTCAATGGGGT
>DATLEG010000180.1:0-3258 GCA_035525465.1 Saccharimonadales bacterium (SeqCode) | reverse complement strand
GCTCGCCCTCGCGCACGATCACCGCTCCGGCGTCGAAGGAGACCGGGGTCACCACGCCGGCGAGCTCACTGATCGCGTCGGAGGGAAGGTCGCCGAAGGGGCTGTCGCGGCGAAGGAAATTGCGTGCCACGCGCAGGTCCGCGAAGTCCCGAAGCAGGTCGGCGAACCGTGGCTCCTCCCGGATCGCGGCCCGAAGCGCCGCTGCCGGGAGACGGAGCGCGCGGACCGCGCTCCCGGCGGAGGCATCCGCCATCCGGGGCTCGTCGGTGATGACGGCCATCTCGCCGACCACGGCCGGCCTCGAGAGGGTCGCAAGGGTCCGCAGCTGGCTGCTGGTCTGGACCCGCACCTTGCCGCTCAGGATCACGTACGCGGCGTCCGCCACTTCGCCCTCCCGGAGGATCGGGTCGCCCGGAGCGAACTGCACCGCGCTGCCGGCCGCCTCGAGCCGGGCCCGCGCCGGGGTGGAGAGTGCGAGGAACGGGCCGAAATCGAGGCTGCCCATCCGGCACAGAGGCTACCCGAAGGACGAGCGGATGGCTGCTCGGTGGCTTGGTAGGCTCGGCGCATGCCGGATCCGCGCGAGGAGCGCCTGCGCGAGCTCGCCGAGCGTGGCGAGCTGTCGGGCCTGCCGGGGGAGGGACGGCCGCTGCCCCTCGACGGCGACCTCGCCGGGGACCGCTGGGCCGCATTCCGGGTGATGCAGCAGAACAAGATCCTTCCCCCGTGGGCCGCCGCCCGCCGGGAGATCGACGCCCGGCAGGACGCGCTGACCAAGCGGGTCGCCGCCCATGTCGCCTGGCTGGACGCCCGTGCCGCGCAGCTGCGCACCCTCCCCGCCGAGCGGATCCTCGACGCCACCCGATCGACCCGGCTGGTGGACCAGCGGGTCCGGCGCGAGGTCGAGCTCGCGGTCGAAGCCCTGAATCGGCGGATCGGGCCGTACAACGCCCAGGTGCCCAGTGAACGACTCCAGCTCCTGCCGCTGCGGGCGGAGGCCTTGTTCGCCGCGGCCGCCGAACGCCGGTACGGAGACCATCGCGGGGAATGAACCGCGATTCCCGACTGTTATCGTCGGGAATAGATGGAGCAGCCCACCCTGCCGATCGGCGTCATCTACGAGCACGAGGACTGGCTCGCGCCGCTCTTCGCCTCGCTCGAGAGCGCCGGTCTGCCCTTCGAACGGGTCTTCGCCGACAGCCAGGTCTTCGACCCGGGGGCCCCGGCCCCGGCCTGGTCGCTCGCGCTCAACAAGGTCTCCCCATCGTCCTACCTGCGCGGGCACTCGGCGAGCATCGCCTACGCCCGTCAGATCTTTCCGGTCCTCGAGGAGCACGGGGTGCCCGTGGTCAACGGCAGCGCCGCCTTCCGCCTGGAGACATCCAAGGCCCTGCAGCTCCTCCTCCTCCCTCGCTTGAGCATTCGGGCCCCCCGTGCGCATGTCGCCAATGACGTGACGCGCGTCGCCGATGCCGCCGCGGACCTTCGCTTTCCGGTGATCGTGAAGCCGAACGTCGGGGGATCGGGTGCGCTGATGCGCCGCTTCGACACGCTGCCTGCGCTCCGGAACGCGCTGGGCGAGCTGGACGGCGGCCCGGACGGGACATTCGTGGTCCAGGAGTACCTGGAGCCCGCGGATGGACGGATCGTTCGGGTCGAATTCCTGGACGGCGAGCCGCTCTACGCGATCGGCATCACCAACACGAACGATGATTTCAACCTCTGTCCGGCGGACATCTGCCAGGTCCCTGATTTCGACAATTGCCTGGTCGACGCGCCGGCGAAGAAGGCCCTGCGGATCGAGGTGGTGCAGGCGCCGCAGGGCGTGGTGGACGATGTGCTTCGGATCGCGCGTGCCGCGGGCCTCGACGTGGGCGGCGTCGAATACCTCATCGCCGCCCGTGACGGGCTGCCGTACATCTATGACATCAACGCGCTCTCGAATTTCGTCACCGACGCGCCGGCCCTGGTCGGCTTCGACCCGCATGCCCGGTTCGCCGCGTATCTGGGTCGGCGGGCGAGGGAAGCGATGCGGCAGGATCATCCGCTCTCGTCCGGGCTAGGCGGAGCTCACTAGGCCGCCCGCTCCCAGGGCCGCCGCCAGGTCGGCGGGGGGACCGGACCGAGACGCCGGAAATTCGCGTAGGCGTAGCGGTCGCAGAGGATCTCCGCGGTGTTGCCCCAGCCATGGGTGAGGTACAGCCACCAGTGGCAGAACTCGTGGAGATACAGGAACCGGATGACCTCGCGCCGGTTGCGGAACCGCACCACCGGCATCCCCAGGGTGCCGAGATCGACGATCTCGCTGAACGGGCGGAACGGCTCCGGCACCTGGATCAGGATCTCCGGGTGATCCCAGAAGGTGAACGCGATGAGGTGCGGCCGCGTGCGGTACCGGAGCTCCTTGACCGTCACGGTGTAGCCCGTCGCGGTCGGCAGTCCCCGAAGGACCTCGCGGATCTTCGGTGCCGGGTGGGAGGGCAGGCTGGAGCGAACGGCCATCGGCCCAAGCGGGCGTCCGGGGGCATGGAAGACCGATCGGATGGCCATCGGAGAGCGGTACTGAGCAAGGCGCGCGCCCATTTCCAGCAGGTCGAACGGCGCTGGCTTGCTTGGCGTTCGGAGCGACCGCTGGGGTATTCTGTAGCGCGAACGTCGTTCGAGCGGGGACGAGTACGCGGCGCGGAGCGTCTGCAGCGAACCGGGACAGTGGAAGCCGGGACGGACACGCGCCGGGGAATGGATCCCGCAAGACGCCGCCTTGAACCGAGGCCCGGCCCCACAGATAGGGACGGGCGCCGCAGTAGGGGTGGCCGGTGGCCCGCCGTTATCGCCGGGCGCTCCGTGATCGCGGAGGCAGAGGATCGCCCGGCGACGGGTGGTCGAGAATTGGGTGGCACCACGAGCCCTCGTCCCAATGCGGGACGGGGGCATTTCATTTCCCCTTCGCTCCGCGGCAGGTGACGAAAGGAGCCGCTCATGACCAGCACGCCGATCGACGCCGAGACCGCGACCGCGCTCGTGCGGCTGGCACCGCTGCATCGCGAGCGGTTCGCCGATCTGGAGACCCCGGTGAGTGCCTTCGTCAAGCTGCGGCCGCTCGGCGCCGAGCTCCTCCTGGAGAGCGCCGAGGGCGGAGAGCGGATGGGCCGCTGGTCGTTCATCGGGCTCACCCCGCGCGAGCGCGTCATCTGCGGTGCCGGCGACGATCCGGTCGCGCGCCTCCGGGTCGCGATGCGCCGCTACGCCGTGACGCCC
>DATLEG010000124.1:0-4359 GCA_035525465.1 Saccharimonadales bacterium (SeqCode) | reverse complement strand
GCCACGACGATCGTGCTGGCCGTCGGGATCACCCGCGGCTGGCGCGCCCCGCTTCTCGGGAGCCTCGGCGCGGCCCTGACCCTCGCGGTCATCATCGCCCTGCTCGGCGCCACCCTGGTCAGCGTTGTGCCCGAGCACGCGCTCAAGGTCTTCGTCGGAGCGCTGCTGGTCCTTTTTGGGCTGCGGTGGCTGCGCAAGGCGATCCTCCGCTTCGCCGGGATCGTGGCGCTGCACGACGAGGAGCGGATCTACCAGCGCGAGGTCGCGGAGCTGCGGGCACAGGGCCGCACGGACGCGCGCTTCGACACCGTCGGCGCGCTCGTCGCGTTCAAGGCGGTTCTGCTGGAGGGGACCGAGGTCGCGTTCATCGTCATCGCCTTCGGCGCCGGCGGCAGCGCGGCCCTCGGTGCGGCGGTCCTCGGCGCGGTCGCCGCGGGGGTGGTCGTGGTCATCCTCGGGGCGGTGCTGCGCCATCCGCTCACGATGGTCCCCGAGAACTGGCTGAAATTCGGCGTCGGGGCAATGCTCTCGAGCTTCGGCGTCTTCTGGTTCGCCGAAGGCCTCGGCGGCGAGTGGCCCGGGGACGCGCTCTCGGTGTTGCTCATCGTTGGCGCGTTCCTCGTCGCCAGCCGCGGCGCTGTGTCACTGCTCCGGCGGATCCTTCCTGAGGGGGCCGAGGTGGCGGGGAAGCGTGTCTAGCTTCTTGGGCGGTCTCTGGTCGAACACCTTCGGCCTGCTGGTGGAGGATGGCTCGCTCGCGATCGGGATCGTGGTCTCCCTCGTCATCGCCGCCACCATCGCCGGACCGGCGAGGCAGCCCGACCTCGCCGGCTGGACCCTCCTTGGGACGTTGGTGCTTCTGCTGGTCGCGAATGTGTACCGTGCCGGTCTCGCCGCGAAGCGCGCGGTCGCGCCGGGACCGAAGACGCGCGCCTAGGACCGTTCCAACGCCAGCTCGCGCGCGACATTGGCGAAGAACTCGTCCAGGACCTTCTCGCCCTTCTTGCGGATCGCGCCGGCGCCGAGCGTCGCGATCTTGCCCGTGATCTCGTACCGCCCGGTCATGGCGAGCGCTGCGCCCGGTCCGTCCGGCGAGACCACCAGATCCACCGAGGCCGTGATGCGGGAGGCGATCTGCCGGTCCTCACCCGCCGCGGTGACCTGGAGCCGACGCGCCTCAGCGTCAGCGGCGACCGTGACATCGAGATCGGCCCGCATCGCGAACGGACCGACCCGGTCCTCGAGCATCGCCCCGTAGCGGCGGAGGGGCTCGCGCTCCTCCACGTTGCGCACGATCGAAAGCCATGAGGCGACGCGCTGCACGTCGAGCAGCGCGTTCCAGACCGCGTCGGGTGCGGCAGCGACCCGGACGTCCCTGGCAAAGTCCTGATACATCGCGATCCTCCTTGGCGAGCCGCCTATGAGCCGGCGCGGCGCGCGATGGACTCGGCGACATCCCGATTGATGTGGGCGCCGAGTGGCACGCTGGCCTCGCGTTCCTGGTTGCACAGGTCCATCGCGATGCGCGCGTAGACCACGGCGGCGTCGGTGAGGTCCTTCACCTTGAATGACTTCGTCGTGGCGTGGCTCGTCGCCCGCGGCGCGTAGCTGATCGCCGGGATGCCGAGCTCGTTGAACGCGTTCGTGTCGCGCCACATGCTCGTGACCGGCTCTCCGACGATCGCCGGAGGCGTGTCGAAGGTCTGCCCGTGACAGCGCTGGACGGTCTCGATGAGCCGCTCGGCGCCTTTCGCCTCGAAGCCAGGCCGGTAGAGGTAGAGCTCGACCGTCCCCGGGACGTTGGCATCGCGCAAGACACCCCGCAGCTCTTCGCGGACGTCGAGCGGGTTCGCGCCGGGCAGGATCCGGGTATCGACATAGAACGAGCAGATCTGCGGCGCGCTCGTGACATTGAAGGGATAGCCCGACCGGATCGCGTTGATGCTCGCTTTGGGCACGATCGTGCCGGCGGGACCGCGGTAGGTGTTCCGCACCTGGTAGCCGTAGGCCCACTCCTCGAACGCCGCGATCGCCGCGCTCGCCCGAACGATCGCGTTCGGGGCGTCGGCAAGGCCGGTCGGGCGCGGGAGGTATGGCGTGTAGTACCGCGGCGTGTCGGTGAGCACGGTGACCTTGAAATGGGCCTTCCCCGGCTCGATGCCGACGATCCCGAAGCCGGTGCCCTCGGCGACCAGCGCGAAGTCCGCCACCGCGCCGTGGGTCACCATGAAGCGCGCGCCCAGATCCTTGCTGAGATACGCGGGTCCCTGCCACTCATCGATCGGCTCACGGGAGATCTCGCCCGCGACGGCGCTCACGATGAGGTCGCCTTTCAGCGGATACCCGGCCGCCCGGATGGCCTTCGCCGCGACGAGGAACGCGGCCATCGGACCCTTGTCATTCACCACGCCATCGCCGTAGATCGCGTCGCCCTCGACCCACGCCGAGTGATAGAGCGGGTCCAGGGGGTCCCGCGCGGACCACACCGCGTCCGAGCGGAGGGTGGTGTCCAGATGGGAGTTGAAGATCAGGCTGTAGCCCCCGCCCGAGCCGTCGATCCAGGCGGCCACGTTGAACCGCTCGGGGATGAGGGCGAACTTCTTGGGAGCGAATCCGTTCGCCGCCAGCCAGTCATAGACGAACTGGCCGGCCGGTCCCTCGCTCCCGGTCGGGCTATCGATGTTCCCCAGCGCAAGGGCGAGGTCCACGACCTCTTGGGGATCGATGCCTGCGACAACGTCATCGGGGGTCATGCGCGTGCTCCAGTCCGGCCCCGAAGGGCCATCAAATATCCACCCTGGCCGGAACGCCGAGCCGGGCAACGAGTGCAGCGGTGAGAAGCACGACGACCGCGACGACGATCGCGGTCTTCGCGTTCGTCAGGTCCATCACGGCGGCGAGCGCCACCGGTCCGACGAAGGCGCCGAGATCCGCCGAGAAGCGGTAGCCGCTCAGGACGCGGGTGCGTTGCTCGGGCGGCACGATCTCCGACAAAAGCGCGGTCTGCGAGCTGGAGAAGAAGTCACCGAAGCCGATCAACCCCGCTGCGAGGAGGAAGGTGAGGTAGTCACCGGTGAACAGGAACACCAGGTCGCCCGCGGCGATCGCGGCAAGTCCGGCGGTGATGATCCGACGTCGCCCGACGCGGTCGCCGAGCATCCCGCCCGGTGTCGCGACAAGCAGACCGGTGACGGACATGAGCGCGATCGCCGAAGCGATCGAGACGCCCCCGAGCCCGAGCGAGGTCGCGGCGTACAGCGGCAGGATCGTGTTGCGGAAGCCGTGGCGGTTCACCATGTTCGCCACGACCCCGACGTTCGTCGCGGCGATAGCAATGGCCCGGTCACGCCCGAACAGCACCCGTCGGCCTGGAGCGCTCGTGCGCGCCACGGTCCCCTGTCGCGGATCCACGCGACGGAGGACCGGCAGCAGGATGACCCCCGCCAGGGCGCCGAGGACAGCGGTGACGGCGAACGTCGCCCGCCACCCGAACAGCGCGCCGACGACGCCGCCGAGGAGGGGATAGGTCGCGATGCCGATGTTGTTCGCCACGTGGAACAGGCTCATCACCTTGCCGCGATTCGTGGCCGTCGCCGTCGAGCTCAGGGCGGTGAGGATGATCGTGGCGATGATCCCGACGGCGACGCCCGAGGCGGCTCGGGAAACGATGAGGACGACAACGCTGTCGGCATTCAGGCCGACGAGCGAGGCGAGGAGGAGCAACCCCAGTCCGAACAGGCTCATCCGCCGATGGCCGACCCGGTCGGCGATGAAACCGGCCGGAAGGTCAACGATGAGGCGCGCGAGACCGTACGCCCCGACGATGAACCCGGCAGTCGCGATGCTCACGCCGAAGTCGGCCCGGATGTCCGGGAGGAGTGGCGTGAGGATGTTCGTCGTGGCGATGACCAGGAAGAGCGCTGCGGCGAGGAGGAACGAATCGCGGGACACCCTGACCTTGACCGGGCCGTCCGGTGCGGGTGAGACCGCAGCCACGGTCACGGCCGGACAGCCCGCTCGGCTCGCAGGACTCCCGCCACGTCGTCGACCGTGAGCCGCTCGGGCGCGAGGGCCAGGTCGCGCCGCGACGCCACGGCGCGCAGCACGAGCTTCCGGATCCGTCGCGCGTCCATCGACGCGCTCACGCAGTCTGCCGCGAGCTGCTCGATCGCAGGAAGCTGGAGACGATCGGCCGGTACGATCTCGCTGATCGTGTCGGTGAGGATCTGCCGCGCCGCCGCGAGGCCCGGGAGCCCGATCTCCTCGATGACATCGGCCCGCGAGAGAAATGCCGCGTCGACACCGATCGGGTGATTCGTGGTCGCGACGAAGGTGACGTTCGGGCAGGTGCGGGCGACC
>DATLEG010000119.1:0-5337 GCA_035525465.1 Saccharimonadales bacterium (SeqCode) | reverse complement strand
AACCACCAGCACCGAGGCGGGCCGGATGGTGCCGGCCGCCGTCATGAGCATCGGGAAGAATCGCGGGAGCGCATTCGCGGCCAGAAGGACCGCCTTGTAGCCGGCGATGTTGCTCTGCGACGAGAGGGAGTCCATCGGCTGCGCACGGGTCACCCGCGGGATCGTGTCCATGCTGAAGCTCGTCGTCCGCCGCTTTGCGAGTGCCTGGACCAGGCCGTGGTTGACGAGCGGCTGGAGCGTGGCGATGAGCGCCGCGCCCTCGCGGAGGAGCGCGATCTCGGCGAGCGTCGGCCCGTGGACCTTCAACACGACGTCCGCCCCGAGCGCCGGCGGCGGATCCGCGGCGACCGTTGCGCCGGCCTGACGATAGGCTTCGTCCTCGTGGCCGCAGGCCGCTCCGGCCGCGGTCTCGACGACGACGGTGTGGCCGGCCGCGACGAGCTTGCGTACCGCTTCCGGCACGAGGGCGACCCGCCGCTCGCCGGGGAGGGACTCACGGGGCACGCCGATCCTCATCGATCGGTCGGGTGGATCCCGAAGGTGAACTCCTGGATGAAGGCGAAGTCCTCACGGATCGCCTGGTGACGCTGGGCGTTCTTGATCGCCAGTGCCGACAGATCTGCGAGCGCCTGGAGGAACTCGATGTCCTGCGGCTCGAACTCCCGACGCAGGGCGGCATAGACCCGGAGGATCCCGATCGGCGCGCCGTCGATGAGCAGCGGGACCGTGCAGGAGGTCGCGATGCCCTCCTGGCGCGCGGCCTCCGGGTACTGCCAGGCGCCGGGGTCGTCGACCTGCGCGACGACGCTCCGGCCGGACAGCGCGTCCTCGGTCGCCGAGGCGGCGTCGGCCCGGATCTCGCCCTTCGCCAGGTAGTCGGCGGACAGTCCATGCGCGGCGACGAGGTCGAGCGTTCCCCCCGGGGCGCTGAGCCGGATCGCGCAGGCGCGCACGCCGACCGACTCGGTCACATTGCGGGCGACCAGATGCAGGACCTCGTCCAGATCGAGCGTCGCGTTGATCGCTCGTGCAACGCGATAGAGCGCGCTGTAGCGGTCCAGTCCGGCGGCAGGCTCGTCCACGCTGCGCCGACGCTAGCAGCCCTGTCAATGGCAGCCGGCCCGGGCTTGGCGATCTGCGGTGGTTCAGCTCCCGCCGAGGACCACCGGCAGATCGGGATCGTTGCCCCACTCCTCCCACGAGCCGTCGTAGGTCCGCACGTCATCGTGCCCGAGCGCGGCGAGAACCAGATGGGTGAACGCGGCCCGTACCCCGGCCTGGCAGTAGGTGACCGTCGCCGTGTCGGAGTTGAATCCGGCGTCGGCATACAGCGCTTCGAGGGTGTCCGGATCGCGCAGGGTCCAGTCGTCGTGGAGGGCGTCCTTCCAGAGCAGCTGCACCGCGCCCGGGATGTGGCCGCCCCGCGCGGCGCGCACCTCGGTCCCGAGGTACTCGCTCTCGCGCCGGACATCGAGGAGCCAGGGGTCGCCGGTCCGGACCGCGGCCTGCACCTCGGCCTTGCTCGCGACGACGCCGTCCCGGGCGTGTGGGGTGAACCGGGCCGGCTCGGCGCGGACATCGCCCGGCTCGAGCGGCCGGCCTTCCCGCTGCCATTTCTGGATGCCGCCGTCGAGCACCGCCATCTTGTCGTGCCCGTACCGGCGCAGCGCGAGCCAGAGCCGCGCGGCGTGGTGCCCGCCCTCGGCGTCGTACCCGACGACCATCGTGTCGTCGCCGATCCCGAGGCGCGACATCGCCGCCGCGAACGCGACCGGGTCCTGCAGCATCCAGCGCGGATGCCCGGACGGCGGCGGTGGGGCGGACAGGTCGTCCGCCCAGCTGCAATGGACCGCCCCCGGAAGGTGCGCTTGCAGATAGTCGGCCCGGGCGTCGCGGTCGAAGGAGAACCGGCAATCCACGACGCGAAGCAGCGGATCGCTCGCCTGCGCCGCGAGCCGGTCGGTGCTCCAGAAGAGGTCCGGGCGCGCAAAGCCGCTCACCGCGACAATCTAGCGGTGCTGCGGGGGAATCTCCGGCGGGGCCTCGCGCTGGTGCGACGGCGCACCCTGCGCGGCAGCCCGCTTCCGGTGCGGCTCTATGAGCGGGCCGGCTGTCACCTCTGCGACGAGAGCCATCGAGCCCTGCGCCGGATCGGCCTCGACCTCCCGCTCGAGATCCAGCGGATCGACGTTGACGCCGACGACGCGCTCGTACGGCGCTACACCCTGCGCGTTCCGGTGATCGCCGTGGGCCCGGACGAGCTCGATGCGGCGGGGCTCGACGATGCCGCCCTCGGGCACTGGCTTCGGGCGCGGCCGCGGGCGGGGGAGCGGCCCTGACCGCCCCGACGACCGTGACGGTCCAGGCGGTGATCTTTGATCTGGGTGGCACGCTGCTGTGGTGGCCCGAGTGGACCCTGGGCGCCGCGGCGAAATGGACCGCCGGACATGCGCGGCTTCTCGCGACCCGACCGGGAGCGTGGCCGGACACCGAGCCGTTCGTGGCCGCGATGCGCGCCGCCGAGCTGGAGCATTGGGCCGGCGTGGAAGGTCCGGAGCACACCACCGGGGACCCCGCGTCGCTCGTCCGGAGCGGCTTCGCGCGACTCGGCCTGCAGGGCGACGCTGCGGACGCGCTGGCGGTGGTCGATGGCTACGCGGCCGCGGTGAGCGGCTGGTGCCGCGTCTTCGACGACAGCGCGTCGACCCTGCGCCGGCTTCGGGACAGGGGCCTCCGGCTCGGCCTGCTGTCGAACACCTGGTGGGCGGCGGCCTGGCATAACGCCGATCTGGCGACGCACGGTCTGGACGTGTTCTTCGACGCGACGCTCTACACGAGCGAGCTCGAGCGCTCCAAGCCGCATCCGTCGGTGTTCGATGAGGCCGCGCGCCGGCTCGGCGTCGCGCCCGAGGTGTGCGTGATGGTCGGCGACCGGATGATCGACGACGTCTGGGGCGCGCAGTCGGCCGGCATGCGCGGCATCTGGAAGCGCAACACCGAGACCCCGGTGCGTGAGGACATCCGCCCGGACGCGGTGGTGGACCAGGTCGGCGAGGTCCCGGGGATCATCGGGGCCTGGGGTGCGGTCAGCCGATCCGCTCCTTGAACAGGGCCTTCAGCTCGGCGTCGGAGCCGCCGAGGTAGCGGCTGGTCGTTGAGGCGTTCTTGTGGCCGGCCAGACGCTGCGCCGCGGGGAGGCCCATCTCGGTGGCCCAGAGCGTGATCGCGGCATGGCGCAGCCAGTGCGGCGAGACGTTCTCGGCGAGGCCGGCGCGCTTGGCCGCCTCGGTGATCGTCCGCTGCGCCGTCCAGACCGACATCCGGTACCCGGCGGCCTTCTTGCGGTCGGTCACGAAGAGCGCCGGATCGGTGTCTCGGCGGGCCTGCAGGTAGCGCTGGAGCCACTCGCGGGCCCGTGGGGTGAGGAACACCTTGCGGAACCGGCTGCCCTTGCCGAACACGGTCACCTCATCGATCACCCGGATCCCGTCGGCCGGGGTCTTCGCCGCGGGATCCAGCTCGAGCTGCCGCCGGTCCAGGCCGATGACCTCGCTGATCCGGCAGCCGGTGGCGCAGAGCAGCTCGACCAGCGCCCGGCCGCGGATCCCGTCGTCGGTCGCGGTGTCGAAGCTGTCGATCAACCGTTTGAGGCGTGCCGCCTCCAGGTGCCGGGCGTCCGGGTTCGGGTCCACCGCCTTCGCCAACTCGACCTTCTCCGGGCCGGGCACCGGCAGCTCGAGCAGCACGGCGAACTTCAGCAGGCCGCGGAGCGCGATGAGGATGAGGTTCTTCGAGGCCGGGCTCAGGGTCGTCCGGCCGGCGCGCCGGCCCCCCCGCAGCTGGCGGCGGGTCAGGCTGCTCCCGAAGGCCTTGATCGAGCGGACATCGAGGTCCGCGACCCGCGGCGCGGCTTGCGGGCCGAAGAACGCGAGCAGCTCCTGGCAGTAGTCGGCGTAGCGCGTCACCGTCCGCGCCGCCCGGCCCTTGTCCTGCAGCTCCTGGAGATACGCCCGGACCAGGTCGGCCAGGGGGCTCTGCGGCCCGAGGTCACGCGGATCGACGTAGCCGGCCTGCAGGAGGGCCGTCCCTCCTCTCACAGGTGGTGAAATCCTCATTGCACGTGATGTTGGAGGAACGACCCGCGGCTGTCAAGGCGTTCAGGAGGCCACTTCCCCGGGCGAAGCGGCATCCGCCTTGCACCCCTGATCGCATGGCGACCATCCCCCAGGTCATCATTCCGCGCCGCGGCTTGTCCGTCGCGGTGCCCCGCTGGCTCGTCGGACTTCGCGACCGCTCGGTGACGTTCTGGCTGCTCAGCGTTTCGCTCGCCGTCGCGGCCCTGGCCCACGGCGTCAACATGGGCGGCTACCCGGCGTTCAGCCTGGCGGACGATGAAGGGATCTACGTCGGCCAGGCGCTTGCCGTCCTGAACGGTCAGGGCCTGGCCCCGTACACCTATACCTACGACCACGCCCCCGGCGGCTGGGTCCAGTTGGCGCTCTGGTACCTCGGTACCGGTGGGCCGGGGACGTTCGGCACCCCGATCGACAGCGGCCGCGTGCTCATGCTCCTGGTGCACCTGGGGAGCGCGGCCCTCCTGTTCGCCGTCGCACGTCGGCTCGGGGCGAGCCGGGTCGCCGGCGCGGTCGCGGTGCTGCTGTTCTCGCTGTCGCCGATCGCGGTGTTCTTCCAGCGGATGGTCCTCCTCGACAACTTCATGGTGTTCTGGCTTCTCGTGTCGCTCCTCCTCCTCCTGCGGCCCTCCAGCCGCGCCGGGACGATCGGCGCGGGGGTGGCCTTTGGGATCGCGCTCCTCTCGAAGGAGACCGCGCTCATCGCGTTGCCGGTCTACGGGGCGCTGCTCATCCGCCGCGCCGGCTGGCGACAGGCGGTCCTCTGGGCCGCCGCGGTGACGATCACCTGCCTTCCGTATCCGCTCTATGCGCTGGCCCGCGGGGAGCTCTGGCCGGTCCGCGATCCGTACCTGCCCTACGTCGTCGCCAATGACGCGCTCGCCCGCCCCTCCCTGCTGGGTACCCTGATCTGGCAGCTCACCCGCTACGGCGGCGGCTTCTGGAATATCGAGAACCATTTCTTCTGGTATCTGCGGCACGACTGGCTCTGGCGCGACGCGACGCTGCTCGCGGTGGGCACGGCGGCGATGCTGGCGAACCTCCTTCGCGGCCTCCGCGGCGACCGGCGGCTCATCGTCGCCGCCGCCTGTGGCCTCGTCACGATCGCCTACCTCGCGCGTGGCGGGGTGGTCTTCGGCTTCTACGTCGTCCTCCTCGTCCCGTTCCTGGCGCTCAACGCGGCGCTCCTGTTGGATGTCGCCCT
>DATLEG010000106.1:0-11482 GCA_035525465.1 Saccharimonadales bacterium (SeqCode) | reverse complement strand
GTGATGAGCATCGGGCGATCGATCGTCGGGCTCGCGTCGGGTCGGAGCACCGTCGGCAGCTGGTGGAGCGAGTTCATCCAGGTGACCGAGAGATGCACGATCGGCACGTCGATCACCAGGATCGCTCCGAGGACCGCTGCCCGGGTCGCGCGCCGCTCGAGATCGGGGGAGAGACTGCGGAGAAGCAGGTACCCGACGTACATCGTGAACATGACCGCGGTCGTCACCAGGCGCGGCTCCCAGGTCCACCAGACCCCCCAGGTCGGGCGGGCCCAGAGCGAGCCGAGCATGAGGGTCATTCCGGTGAACAGCACGCCGAGCTCCGCCGAGGCGACCGCGACCGCGTCGAAGAATGGACGCCTGGTCCAGAGCCAGCCCACGCTCGCGATGAACACGACGATGAACGCGAGATAGGCGAGCCAGGCCGAGGGCACGTGCACATAGAAGATCCGGAAGACATCGCCCTGCACCGCGTCCTTGGGCGACCAGAACAGGGCCATGTACGTGGCGATCATCGCCGCGACCAGGCTGGCGACGCCAAGCCACGGACGGGCGTTGAGGACCGGGAGGGGGCGAAGAGTGGTGGTCGTCATTCGATGGTCGCAGGGACGATGGTAAGGCCGACCACCGCGTACACCAATCCGAACGCGATGAGCAGTCCGGACCAGGCGAGCGAGCCGTTCGCATCGCCGACCATGGCCGCCGCGGCGCCCTGCGTCGCGGCCACCAGCTGGGGGATGAGGACCGGGAGGGCGAGGATCGGCACGAGCACGCCGCGCGCGCGCAGCCGCAAGGCGAGGAGCACATCGAGCACGATCACCGGCGGGAGCGCGACGACGCCCGTGATCGTCACGAGCGCGAGATGGCCGGGCAGCGCGACCGGAAGGCTGAGGAGCACGAGCGACAGCGCGCCCCCCCCGGCGGCGACGATCGCCAGACCACCGGCCAGGGCGGTGACCTTCCCCGCGAACAGGGCGTCGCGTCCCCCCGGGAGCGCCAGGAGTGCATCGAGCGCGTCATCCTCCAGCTCGCGATCGAAGGAGCGGGTCGTCGCCAGGATCGCGGCGAAGGTCATCGCGATCCAAAAGAGCGCCGCCGCGACACCCGGCTGCCGCGCTTGGGCCGGACCGATGACCAGACTTTCGAGCAGCACGAGCACCGCGGTGAAGGTGAGCGCGGCGACCAGGCCATCGGGCTGGCGGCGCTCCGCCCGGAGCTCGCGACCGGCGACCAGCGCGATCCGTGCGAGCGCGTTCACAGCCGGACGATCTGGGCGGCGTCGCCGTCGAGCTCGTGATGCCCGTGTGTCGCGACCACGACCGCCGCGCTCCGCCTCGCGAGCCGCCCGAGCGCGCCGCGCAGGAGCGCGGTCGCCTCGTCATCGAGCTCGCCGAATGGCTCGTCGAGCAGGATCAGCGAGGCGCCCTCGCTGTCGATGCGCGCCAGGGCGGCCCGGCGGCGCTGCCCGGCCGAAAGCGTCTCGACCGGCCGCCGAGCGACCGGTCCGGCGATCCCCCAGGACCCGAGCGCCGCATCCACGCCGCCAGGGGAGACCCCGCGGAACGCGGCGAAGAAGCGCAGGTTCTCCCGCGCCGAGAGGCCGCGCAGGAGCTGCGGACGGTGACCGATCGACAGGAGCGACGTCGTCACGGCGCGGCTGCCGCGAGCGAGCGGGACGAGGCCGGCGATCGCCCGCAGGAGCGTCGTCTTTCCCGCGCCATTGCTCCCCCGGACGATGGTGAGACCGGGGCCGATGTCGAGATCGATCGCCCGGAGGATCGCCCGGTCGTCCAGCACGATCGTTGCGCCGCGGAGCGTTGCCGCTATGTTCACCCACAGGATGATGGGGCGGGCCGCGGCGTCGTGCTTGGCCGTGGGGCTGCTCCTGTCGGCCTGCGCCGAAACGCCGGCGACCGAGCCCGTCGCGCGCGGAGCCCAGATCTACCGGCAGAAGAGCTGCGCCAGCTGCCATGAGATCGCCGGCGAGGGCGGCCGGGTCGGGCCGCCGCTCACCCGGATCGGCACGGTCGCCGGAACGCGACAGCCCGGGACCTCGGCGGAGGACTACCTCCGCGCCTCGATCACCGACCCCGGTGCCTACATCGTCCCCGGCTTCCCCGATTCGATGTCCCGGGGTCTCGCCCGAGGGCTCCCGGACGACGACCTGGAGGCGCTCGTTCGGTACCTGCTCAGCCTGCGGTAGCCGCAGGCTGAGCAGGTACCCAGACGGTCGGAACTGCTACGGCGACTTGGCCGGTGAGGCCGACGGCGTGGGCGCGGCGGTGCGCTTGGCGAAGGTGTCCAGGTCGGCGCCGGAGAGCCGGACCGCTTCACGGACCGATTCGTAGAAATCGTTGCCGACCGGCTGGTAGCCGTCGATCCCGAAGGTCGCCTTGAGCTGCTTCTTCCCCGCGTCGGTATTCGAGAAGGCGAACAACGCGTCGGAGATCTGTTGCCGGATCTCCGCGGGAAGCCGCCGGCTCGCGGACACATTGTCGTTCGGGATGTCCGGCGTGGTGTCGATGACCTTCGTCTTCTGCTTCACGTCCGGAAAGGTCGCTTCGAGCGCGTCGCGTGCATCGATGTAGCTGGCCGCGCCGTCCACCGAGCCGGTGAGGAGTGCCAGGATCGCCTTGTCGTGGCCGCCGGCGAACACGGTCTCCTTGAAGAATGTCCGGGGCTCCTCGCCGCCCTTCTGTTTGACCAGAAGCGAGGGATAGAGCGTGCCGGACGCCGAGAGCGGGTCGACGAACGCGAACTTCTTGCCCTTCAGGCCCTTGATGTCGGTGATCCCACTATCGGTCCGGACGAGGATCTGCCCCTTATAGGTCACGTCGTTCCCGAACTTGGACGCGAGCATCACGTCCGCGCAGCCCTTGTCGGCGGCAAGGGCGTAGGCCAGCGGTGCGAGGAAGGCGACGTCGACCTGGCCCGCGCAGAGGCCCTCGATGGTCGAGGCGTAGGACGTCGGGACGGCGACCTTCCACTTGAGGCCGGTGGACTTCTCCATCGCGGCCGCGATGGCGTTCACGCCGGCCGAGAGCTTCCCGGCGTCCGAGAAGGGGACCGCCGCAAGCACGATCGGCCGTTCGAAGGACCCCGGCCGCGGCGTCTTTGCCGCGCTCGCCGGTGCGCCACCGACGCTGGCCGAGCAGGCGCCGACCACCAGGGCCAGCAGGCTGAGGAACACCGCGACGCGAAAACTGGACCGTTGCATCTCGAGCATCTCCCGTGGGGATGCACGGACGACCGATTGCTGGAGGAGCCATTCCCTGCGCCGGCATTATCCGGATCAGGTCTGACGGTCGGTGGCGCCTTCGCCACCCTCTCAGCCCGGCGTCGCCCGAGCTCCCGTGTTGCTCGTCCCATCGTACAGCGGACCCAGTGCGAGGGCCGCGCGAAGTGCCGTCGGCCAGGCGAACCAGTGGCGCGAGGCGACCGCGCCGGTCGTCTCGTCGTAGGCCTCCGGCAGGAGCCCGTCCCAGGTCTGTACGCGATCGAGCCGCGCGTCCGCGGCGGCCACGCCCGCCGCGTCGTTCAGGGCCATCGCGATGATCCGGGCCTGGAGGTCCCCCAGCGGCCAGGGATGCGGCGTGTGCAGCGAGCCCAGTCCGCTCAGGCCCCCCAGTACTCCAGGCGGGCCGGCGAAGAATCCGGCGTTCTCGCTGGACCAGGCCCGCCCGATGGTGCGTCGCCAGCGCGGATCAGCCGCGGTGCAGAAGCCCCAGGCCGGCGCGAGTGCGGTCGGGAGATCGTTCGCGTCGTGATACTGCCGGGCACCGGCGCCATCCGGTCCGCCGACCGCGTAGGCGAACGCGCCGTTCACGCTGAACGCGCCGAGCGTGGCAGCGCGTACGGCCTGCGCCTCCGGGTGCCCGATCGTGGCGAGGGTGTGCCAGAGGAGGATGTGACTCGAGAAGTGATAGGGCTGGGCCAGGTGGTCGTCGGCCGGTGTTTCGTCGGTCGCGATGAGGCCGAACGCCGTGCGTCTCGCGAGCAGTGTCTCCATCACCGCTCGCGCGTCGGCGGTGAAGAGCCCGGTGCGCGCCGCGAGCAGGACCGGGTAGAGCTGCTGATCGAGCTGGAACGCGCGGTCCTTCGCCTGCCCCGAGGCGAGCGAGGCCCGTGGCCACCAGCCGCCCGGGCGCTCCGCCACGGTGAACAGCCAGCGGACGAAAGCGGGAAGAACGCCGTGCCCCGGATCCGCCGGTCCGAGCGCGCCCAGCAGCAGACAGACGTAGTAGGCGTCGCGGGTCCAGACCAGCGGCAGGAGCTCATGGTCGGCAAGGATCGCGACGGTGCCGTCGCCGGCTCGCACGGTGGCGCAGTCAAGGGCGTAGTGGATCGCGCGGCGCACCGGCCAGGGCCACCCGGCGATCTGGATGCGCGGCCGCTCGGCGGCGACCAAGGCGGGCGCGGCATCGGCGAGAGCGAGCGCCTCGGCCGCTACCGCGGCGACATCGGTCCCGATGGCGGCGGTGACCACGGCGATCCAGCCAGTGCCGGTCGGGACCGGCGGGCGCACGACCCACGCCGCCGCCGCGCCGAGTCGCCGGTCACCGATCGTGCGGAGGTCCCCATCGCTGGCCACCTCGGGCGCGGTCGGGGCGGCCGGGAGCGGGCCCCCTTCGGTGAGCTGGGTGTAGGCCGCGCGTCCGAGCCGGAGCATCCCGGTCCACCCCGCCGCCGGCGGTGATCCGGTCCCGGTGACGATCTGGACGATGCCGGTCCGCCCGCTCGGTGCGAAGGTCACGAGCTCCCAGGCGGTCTCCGCCGAGCCGCCCCGGATGACCGGGATGCGGTCGTGCCGCAGGCGCGCCTCGGTCGCTCCGTCCAGGAAAGCAAAGCCGGCCCCGGTCCGGTCGGGGGCGGCGAGCGCGGCACGGTAGGCGCGGACCGCGGCCGGGTCGGTCCGCCGGTCCTCGGGGAACGGCGGTGCGTCGGTGAGGACGACCCGGCCATGGACCGAATGGGTCGTCCCGAGGGACAGGAGCCGGCCGGTCCGGCTCACCGTTCCGGCAACGATCCCGTTCCCGACATCGAGCGGCTTGTAGGAGCGGGCCGGGTCGAGCGGGCGGTCGGCCTCGCTCAGCCTCGGGCCACCCTCGGTCCGGTCAGGCCGGCGCGTCGATCGCCGCCCCGCTCGCGTCGTCCATCCAGCGCACCCGCGCGCCATCCACGGCCAGCCGGACCTGCTCGTTGGGGCGCACCGGGGTGTCGACCGGCGCCTGGACCTTCACCGTGGTCTTGCCGACCAACGCGGTGATGAGCGCGTGCGATCCGAGCGGCTCCACGACCTGCACCATCGCGGGCACACCCTCGGCCGCGATGGTGAGGTGCTCGGCCCGCACGCCGAGGACGACCGGGCCTTCGCGGACCGCCGCGGTCGCGGGGATCTGAAAGCCGTCTCCCTGGAAGGTGCCGCCGCTCATCGTGCCGCGGAGGAAGTTCATCGGTGGCGAGCCGATGAATCCGCCCACGAACTGGGTGGCCGGCCGGTCGTAGATCGACATCGGTGCGTCGCACTGGACGATGACGCCGTCACGCATCACCGCGATCCGGTCGCCCATGCTCATCGCCTCGACCTGGTCGTGGGTGACATAGATCGTCGTCCGCTTCACCTCGCCGTGAAGGCGTTTCAGGTCCGCGCGGGCCTGCAGCCGCAGGAGCGCATCCAGGTTCGAGAGCGGCTCGTCCATGAGCAGCACGGTCGCATCCATGACCAGCGCCCGGGCCACCGCCACCCGTTGGCGCTGCCCTCCCGAGAGCTGTCCGGGGTAGCGATCAAGGAACGGGCTGAGCCCGAGGAGCTCGGCGCCTTCCCCGACACGGCGCGCGATCTCGTCCGCCGGCCGCCGGTGCATCTTCAGGCCGAATCCGATGTTCTGGGCCACGGTCATGTGGGGGAACACCGCGTAGCTTTGGAACACCATCGCGATGTCGCGGTCCCGCGGCGGTAGCGTGGTGACGTCCCGCTCGCCGATCAGGACCTTCCCGGCGTTGACCTGCTCCAGACCGGCGATGCACCGCAGGAGCGTCGTCTTCCCGCAGCCCGATGGCCCGAGGAGGACCATGAACTCGCCGTCCGCGATGTTCAGGCTCACGTCGCGGAGCGCGGGTGTCTTCCCATAGGCCTTCGTGACCCCGGCGATGGTGATGCCGCTCATCGACCCCCCCACAGGTTCAACAGGTATTTGCGCATGAAGAAGATGAAGAGGATCGCCGGCGCGACCATGAACAGGCCGCCGGCGAACTTGAAGTACAGCGGAGACTGATCGAGCGACGTGAGGACCTGCGCAGGAAGCGTCCGGGTACGCAGGGTGAGGATCGTCGCGGCGAAGGTCTCGTTCCACGAGATCACGAAGGTGAAGATCGCCGCCGCCGCGAGCCCGGGGAGAGCGAGGGGCAGCGCGACCCGCAGGAAGGCGGTCCAACGGCTGCAGCCAAGCGTCTGGGCCGCCTCCTCGAGCTCCTGCGAGACGCTGACGAACACCCCGCTCGTCACCAGGATGATGAACGGGAGGGCCATCGCGGTGTGCACCAGCGCGACCGCCGCGAGGCTGTCGTAGAGGCCCAGCTGCAGGAAGGTCACCGCGAGCGGGATCGAGAGGATCGCGATGGGGAACATCTTCGTCGCGAGGATGAGGACCGCGAACGCGTCCCGACCGCCGAACCGGAAGCGCGCGAGGGCGTAGCCGGCCGGCGCGCCGAGTCCCAGGCCGAGGACGATCGTGATCGCCGCGACGATGAGGCTGTTCACGACCGACGGGAGGACCCCACGCGAATTCAGGAAGAACTGCATCGTCTCGGCGGACAGCTCGGTCGGCACGAGCCGCTTGGGGTACTCGTAGATCGCGTTCTGGGGGCTGAACGCGGCGATCGCGATGAGGTAGAGCGGCACGAGGACCCAGAGGGCCAAGAGGATGGCGCTCCCATAGACCAGGACCCGGTCGGCGGCGAGGCGCATCGTCATCGGGTGCGCTCGGCCTCACGGATCCCGAGGACCCGCAGATAGACGACGGTCATCACGATCGCAAGGCCCAGCAGCACGAGCGCGTAGGACGCCGCCACGTGGGCATTGCGGTTGTTCGCGTACCAGCTGTAGGCCTCGCCCGCCAGCACCGGCATGTTCCGTCCGGCCAGCGCGAAGACCGCGGCGAACGTGCCGAAGGCGAAGATGGTCCGGATGATGAGCGCCGACTGGAGGCTCGGGCGGAGCAGCGGCAGCACGATGTGGATCGTCCGCCGGAGCCGCGATGCGCCAAAGAGATCGGCCGCCTCGAAATAGTCGCGCGGGATGAGCTGCAGGCCGGCGACGAGGATGACGAGCACGAGCGCCGTCGCGCGCCACGATTCGGCGATGACGATCGCGCCGAGGATCGTACCGAAGCTCTCGTACGAGAGATAGATGATCGGGTCCTTGATGAGTCCGAGTCCTTGAAGGATCGAGTTCAGGTAGCCCCGCTCGGTGAAGACCGACAGCCAGAGGATCCCCGCCGCGAGATCCGAGACCGCGAGCGGGATCGCGTAGATGTAGAGGAACCAGGCGTGCCCCCGGAAGCGCGAATGGACGAGCAGGGCCATCGCGAGCGCGATGCCGATCTGCAGGGGAACGATGAGCACGAGCAGGAGGAGCGTGTTCCGGAGCGCGTCCCGGAACGCGGTGTCGCCGAGCATCCGCTGGAAGTGCTCGGTGGTGAGGTCCCCGTTGTCGCCCTGGACCGCGAGGAGCAGCGCCTGGACCATCGGGATGACGATGAGCAGGATCAGAAAGACCACCGAGGGCAGCAGGAGCGCGAACGGAAGGACCTCCCGGCCACCCCGTCCGCGTCCTGCCTCCCTGGCGACGTCGCTCATCGGTTACGAGCTACTTGACCTGACAGGGGCCGGTCGACGTCCCGTCCGGGCCCCAGCATTTCGCGTTCGCGTCGGTGATCGCCTTCTGGACGAGCACGGCCTGCTCGGCGAGGACGGTCTTGATGTCCTCGTTCTTCACGACGATCCGACTGAAGGTGTCGATCATCGCCTTGTTGAGGTCGCCGCCCTTGGCTCCCAGGCCGACCGGGAGCGGGACGACCTTCGCGTCCTTCGACCCGGCCTGCTTGGCGACCGCGGCCGCCTCGAGCTTGAGCCCGGGGTTGAGATCGGTCGGGAGGTCCACCTTCACCACCGGAAAGAAGCTGTTCTCGCGGAGGGTCGCGATCTGGGTCTCCGGCTTGAGGAGGTAGTCGATGAGCGCTTCGGCGCCGGCCTGGTTCGGCGTGGTCTTGGGGATCGCCAGGCCGACGACCACGCTCATGTAGTAGCGGCCCTTGGGGCCGGCCGGCGCCGGGACCGCAAGGAAGTCGTCCGGCTTTGCCTTCAGGACGTTGATGAGCCGGGCCGCGTGGTCGAAGCCGATCCAGACCTCTTCCGACTGCAGCGGCTCCTGCATGAACGCGTAGGTCGTGCTCTGCGGGTTCGTCACCTTCCAGAGCTCGCGGATCTGGCCCCACATCGTCTCGGCCTCGGCGCTCTTATAGGTGGTGATGAGCCCGCCGGTGTACGACGGGTAGAAGTAGCCCTGGAGGAGTCGGTGGAGCAGGCTGTTGTTCCCCGCCGGAAGGCCGATCATCCGCTTGCCGGTCTTCTCCTGGATGTTCTTGCCCCAGCTGATGAGCTGGTCATAGGTCAGCGCGTTCACATCGGCGCCGCTGGGGAGGAACGGGAGCGCCTTCTTGTTGACCGCGAGGAAGTAGGTCGCCTGCATCCAGGGGATGTACACCTGCGTGGTGCCGCCGGCCTTGCCCAGCGTCACGAAGTCGGCCGGGATCCCGGCGTCCTTGTACTTGCCCATCACCGTGCCGGCGTCCTGGAGATAGCCCGGCCCGACGAGGCTCCCGAACTGGCCGTTCTCCAGTCCGATGATCCCCACCTGCCCCTGCCCGCCGGCCTTGGCTTCGGCGGTGATGCGGTCGAGGATGACCGCCTCCGCGTCGGTGATGAAGTCGACGCCGGCGCCCTTGTAGGCCGCCAGGATCTTGGTGCGCATCGCCTCCTGCTCGGTGGTCGGGGTGAACTGGGTCGAGGCAAAGACGAAGGCCTTGCCCACGGCGCTCGCGCCGGGGCTCGCCGCGCCGCCTCCGCCGCCGGCAGGGGTGCCCTGCGTCGAGCAGGCCCCCAGGATGACCGCCAGGATCAGGGGGTAGATCAGCGTCCGGATGGGCTTTGGCATGGGTCTGCCACCTCCAGGTCGACGCCCGGTGCCCGGGCGGCGTGACCCTACGCCTGCACTCGGCGTACCGCATGACGATTCGGCCACCCCGGTGCCCCCTCGCAGCCCCTCCGGCGCCCCTGCCGAGCGCCACCCCCGGTCGGGTGACCGCGTCACGGGGGGTCCGGTGATACGTTCGCCCAGCAGTGGGGGAGCTTCCTAACAGGCCGGCAGGCGCCGGCGTTACCTCTGACGAGCGTGCCGCGGAGGACGACCGCGCCCTGGCGATCCGCGCCGCGGGCGGGGACGCCGAGGCCTTTGGGGTCCTCTACGACCGCCATGTGAGCGCCGTGTACCGGTACGTGTTCTACCGGGTGCGGAACGAGGCAGAGGCAGAGGACGTGACGAGTGACGTGTTCATGAAGGCCCTTCGGGCGATCCCGCGGTACGAGCCCCGCCAGGCGTTCCTCGCCTGGCTGTACCGCATCGCCCGCAACGCGGTCATCGACCGCGGCCGGCGCCTCGTCAATCGCACCCAGGTGACCTTCGAGGACGCCTTGAGCCACGGTGCTGCTGACCAGGTCGTCGATCCGAACGAGAGCCTGCTTGCCGGCTCGGATGCCACCGCCCTGCGCGCGGCGATCCGGAACCTCACGCCGCTGCAGCAGGAGGTCATCATCCTTCGCTACGTCGAGGGTCTCGACACCGCGGAGATCTGCCGGATCACCGGCCGCCGCGACGGGACAATCCGGGGCATCGAATTCCGGGCGCTCGGGGCCCTCCGCGGCCTCATCCCCTCCCGCGAGGCCCTCTAGGATGCTGCCCCGTCCGGAGCCCCGCGAGGCCTTCCGGCGTGAGCTCCGCGGCCGGCTGATGGCCGAAGCCCGGGTCGCCCTGGCGCCACGCCCGACCACGCGAGAGACCGCCTGGGTGACGCTCCAGCGCCTGTGGCTCCGCCCGGCGTTCGTCTTCGCGGCGATCGGGATCTTCCTGATCACCGGCAGCGGTCTCGCTGCCGCGGGCAGCCTGCCCGGGGACCCGGCCTTTGCGCTCAAGCGCGCGGCCGAGGACGTCCAGCTGGCCCTGGCACCGGACGAGAGCGCGCGCATCGAGGTCCTCGCGACACAGGCCGACCACCGCCTGGCCGAGCTGTCCACCGCGACGACCGAGCGGCCGGCCGCCGCGCCGACCGCGTCAGCGGCCTACGCCGACGCCGTGGCCCGGCTCAACTTCGCCATCGCCGCGCTCCGCGGCAAGCCCGACCCGGGTGCCACGAAGGCCGATGCGGCCCGCGAGGTCGCCGAGCGCGCCCGGGCGAAGCACATCGTCGTCCTGGACGAGCTCGAAGGGCGCGTCGGGGAGGAAGCGCGCGACTCGATCGAGCAGGCCAAGCATGAGGCCGACAAGATCGGACCGGACGACCACCGGCCGGCCAAGGGTCCTGGCGCGGCGCCCAATCGCCCGCCGTCGCGCTCCGCCGCGGGGACCGCCCGCCCGGCCGAGTCGGACGACCATGACAACGACGAGGGTGCTCGCACCGCGGCGCCCACCGCCCGGCCGACCGCGACCCGCCGCCCGTCCACCGCGACACCGTCCCCGTCCATCCGACGCTGAGCCGGGTGGCCGCCCCCGCCCGCCACATCCTTGTCATCGAGGACGATGCGGACACCCGTGAGGTCATGACCGCCGCGCTGGAGAGCGCCGGCTACACGGTCACCGCGATGGCCGAGGCCTTCGGGAACGTCAAGAAGCTCGCCCCCGATCTCGTCATCCTCGACCTGTTCCTGCACGGAGAGGCGCATGGCTGGGAGCAGCTCGACATCCTCACCCTGGACCCGAAGACCCGGCGCATCCCGGTGATCCTCTGCACCGCCGGCCTCAATTCGCTCGCCGCGCATCGCGCGAAGCTGCTGGCGATGGATGTCCACGTGCTGGAAAAGCCCTTCGATCTCGCCGGGCTGGAAGCGATCGTCACGATGGCGCTCTCGGCGCCGCGGCACCCCGAGCCGTTCAGCGGCTGATGGATCCGAGGATCGCCCACTGGGACTCGCTGCCCGGGAATCGCACGTCATTCAGGAGATTGCGCCAGCCGCGCGCGGCGTAGAACGCGAGCGCCGCCTCCGCGTCGGTCCGGGTCGAGAGCACCGCGGCGGGACGCTCGGTCGCCGCGAGGAGGGTGTCCAGCAGCACGCCGCCGATGCCCTGGCGCCGTGACCGGGGGAGGACCACGAGCTCGGCGACGATGAAGCAGTCGGCGAACCAGTGACGGCGGACATCCTCGTTCACCGC
>DATLEG010000105.1:0-3558 GCA_035525465.1 Saccharimonadales bacterium (SeqCode) | reverse complement strand
GAGCCGTGACCGCGCTGCTCGAGCTCGACGCGGTGGTGGCCGGCTATGGCGGCACGGGCGTGCTCCAGGGCGTCTCGCTTCACGTGGCACAGGGCGAGGCGGTCGCGATCGTCGGAGCGAACGCGGCAGGCAAGACCACGTTGTTGAAGGCGATCGGCGGGATCATCCGACCCACGCAGGGTTCCATCCGGTTCGACGGGATCGAGCTTGCGGGGCTGCGTCCGCACGAGATCGCGGCGCACGGCGTGGTCGCGGTGGCCGAAGGGCGCCAGCTCTTCCCGGAGATGACCGTCCGCGAGAACCTCGAGCTGGGAGCGATGGCGACCCCGGCCGCCTGGGACGCCCGCGCGACCACGCTCGAGCGGATGCTGGCCCTCTTCCCCCGCCTCGGCGAGCGCCTGGCCCAGCACGCCGGCACGATGAGCGGCGGCGAGCAGCAGCAGGTGGCGATCGCCCGCGCGCTCATGGCCAAGCCGCGTCTCCTTCTCGTCGACGAGCCGTCCGCGGGTCTGGCACCGGTGCTGGTCCAGGCGGTCTTCCGCGCGCTCCGCCAGATCCACGACGAAGGGGTGACGCTGCTCATCGTCGAGCAGAACGTGCCGCTCAGCTTGCGTCTGGCCGATCGCGCCTACGTCCTGGAGCTCGGGCGCATCACGCTGGAGGGCACCGGGGCCGCGCTCCTCGCCGATCCGCACGTGCGCGCGGCCTATCTCGGCACATGATCCCAGGAGTGGGGGTGGTGCAATGAGTCGATTCGATGGGAGGGTGGTCATCGTCACCGGCGGGGCGTCGGGGATCGGGCGGGAGACGGCGCTGCGATTCGCGGTCGAGGGGGCGTCGGTGCTGGTGTGGGACATGGCCGGAGCGGCGCCCGCGGACGGGATCGGCTACCGCCGGACCGACGTCACCGCATCGGACGATGTCGCCGCGGGAACGGCCGAGGCCCTGACGAGGTACGGCCGGATCGACATCCTGGTGAACAACGCTGGCATCGTCCGCGATGCGCAGCTGGCGAAGATGAAGGATGGGGCGCTCGCCGGGCAGATGTCGGACGGCGAATTCGACAGCGTCGTGTCGGTGAATCTGCGCGGCGTGTTCGTCTGCGCGCGCGCGGTCGCGCCGGCGATGATCGCGGCCGGGTATGGCCGCATCCTCAACGCCTCGTCGGTCGTCGGGTTGTACGGGAACTTCGGACAGTCGAGCTACGTGGCGACGAAGGCCGGGGTGATCGGGATGACCCGGGTTTGGGCCCGCGAGCTTGGGCCGAAGGGCATCACCGTGAACGCGGTGGCACCGGGCTTCATCGCGACGGACATGGTCCGGTCGATGCCGGAGCACGTGCTGAAGGCGATGGTCGAGCGCACCCCGGTGCGACGGCTCGGTGAGCCGGGAGACGTCGCGAACGCCTACCTGTTCCTTGCCTCGGAGGACGCCGGCTTCATCAACGGTGCCGTGTTGAGCGTCGACGGCGGCATCGTCATCGGGACCTAGGGCGCGATGGCACGGATCAAGGTCGGTGACCTCGACGTCCACTACGACGAACGCGGCGCCGGGACGCCGGTCGTGCTGCTCCACGGGAATTGGGGCTGCACCGCCTGGTGGGAGCCGGTGCTCGAGCGCGTCCCGGCCGGCCGGAGGGCGATCGCGTACGACCTGCGGGGGCGCGGCGGGACGGCCGGGCCGGAGGGTGACGGATCGTTCCGTTCCCTTGCGGCAGACCTCGAAGGATTCGCCGCCGCGCTCGGCCTGGAACGCTTCCATCTGATCGGCCACTCGCTCGGCACCGCGGTCGCGATGCAGTACGGGCTCGAGCACGGTGACCGCCTGCGATCGCTCGTCCTCATCTCGCCCGCCTGGGTCGACGGGATGCCGGAGGCCTTCGCGGTCGAAGCGCACCAGGAGCGTCTGGCCGCGGACCGGGCGTACACCGATGCCGCGCTGCGGGCGATCACCCCGGGGGCGCCGCGCGACCAGCGCTGGGAGCGGATCGTCGACGGGACCCGGGCGCAGACCATCGAGACCGCCCGGGGCGCGATGCGCGCGCACCTCGACTGGCGGCCGGGAGATGCGCTGCGCGCGATCCGCGTTCCGGCGACCGTCATCAGCGGCGCGCTCGATCCGCTCATCACCCCCGTGGTCGCGACGCGCGTCGCCGATGCGCTCGGCGCCGAGCTCGTGCTATTGGAGGGTGTCGGTCACGGTCCGATGCTGGAGTCCCCGGACGCGCTCACGGCACTGCTCTGGGAACGGCTCGCAGCCGCCGAACGGCCCTAGCTGGTCCCGAATTGGCGATCCCCGGCGTCGCCCAGACCGGGGACGATGTAGCCCTTCTCGTTGAGGCGCTCGTCGAGGTGTGCGACGTGGATCGGGACATCCGGATGCGCGGCCGAGAGCGCGGCGACCCCTTCGGGCGCGGCGATGAGGCCGACGTACTTCACCCGCCGGGCGCCCCATTTCTTCAGGATGTCGATCGTCGCCACAGCCGAGCCACCGGTGGCGAGCATCGGATCGAGCACCAGGCAGACCTGCGCCGTCACCGACGAGGGCAGCTTGTTGTAGTACTCGATCGGGCGCAGGGTCCGTTCATCGCGGAACAGGCCGATGTGCCAGACCTGGGCCTCGGGGATGAGCTGGAGCGCGGCCTCGACCATCCCGATCCCCGCGCGGAGCACGGGCACCAGACCGACGGTCTCCTTGAGCTTCACGCCGGCGTACGGGGCGAGCGGCGTGCGCACCTCGGTGGGCGAGAGCGCCAGATCAGCGGTCGCCTCGTAGAGGACGAGCAGGGCGATCTCGTGCACAAGCTGGCGGAATGCCGGCGGCGGGGTGCGCTCGTCGCGCAGCCGGGTCACCTTCTCCTGAACGAGCGGGTGGCTGCTGACCGCGAGGGTCACGCCGGCGCCGTCACACCGGCACTGAGGGTGATGCCGGGGACCGGGAAGCGGCCGGTGAGCTCAAGGACCTCCTCGGCGATCCGTTCCTGGACCGCCTCGTCCTTCGCGCCCAAAAGACAACGGGCGATGAGCTCGCCGATGCGCCGCATCTCCGGATCGCCCATCCCGCGAGTGGTGACGGCGGGAGTGCCGATCCGGATGCCCGAGCCGGTCCCCGGCTTTTCCGGGTCATAGGGGATCGTGTTCTTGTTCACCGTGATCCCGACCGCGTCGAGCGCCTTCTCCGCCGGCTTGCCCTTCGTGCCCAGCGGCCGCACGTCCACCAGCATGAGATGGTTGTCGGTGCCCCCGGAGACCAGGCGCAGGCCTGCCGCGGCCAGCGCTCCGGCGAGCGTCGCCGCGTTACTCCGGATCCGCTTCGCGTAATCCTTGAATTCCGGGGTGGCCGCCTCCTTGAGCGCGACGGCCTTCCCGGCGATGACGTGCATGAGCGGACCACCCTGGCCGTAGGGAAACACCGCTTTGTTCACCGCCTTCGCCAGCTCCTCGGTGCAGAGGATCATCCCGCCGCGCGGACCGCGGAGGGTCTTGTGGGTCGTCGTGGTCACCAGCTGCGCGTGCTCGACCGGATTGGGGTGCTCGCCCGCGGCCACCAGGCCGGCGA
>DATLEG010000103.1:0-4288 GCA_035525465.1 Saccharimonadales bacterium (SeqCode) | reverse complement strand
AAATATGGCCATGAGGACGTACGGGACGTCATAGAGCGCGCGAGCGCGAGGGAGACCGCCGCCCGGGTCGCCGCCGGAGCCGTCGCCCGCGCGCTGCTGGGGACCGCGGGTATCGACATCCTGAGCGAGACCGTGGTGATCGGCGACGTGGTGGCCCAGCCGACCTTCGACCGGGAGCGGATCGAAGCCAGCGAGGTGCGCTGCTCGGATCCCGCTGCGTCCGCCCGGATGATCGCCGCCATCAGCGCCGCGCGCGATGCGGGCGACACGCTCGGGGGGGTCACCGCGGTGCGGGCGAGCGGCGTGGTCGCGGGCCTGGGGACCTATGTCCAATGGGACCGCCGGCTCGATGGGCGGATCGCCCAGGCGCTCGCCTCGATCCAGTCGGCGAAGGGCGTCGAGTTCGCCGACGCCTTCGACGCGGCAGCCGCTCGGGGCAGCCTGGTCCACGATCCGATCGAACGACGGGGTAGCGGCTTCGGACGCTCACGAAATCGCGCCGGCGGGCTCGAGGGCGGCGTGAGCAACGGCGAGGACATCGTTGCCCGGGTCGCCTTCAAGCCGATCTCGACCCTGATGCGTCCGCTTCCGTCGGTCGACCTGCGCACCGGCCTCGCTGCGGCCGCGCACATCGAGCGGAGCGATGTCTGCGTGGTGCCGGCAGCAGGCGTCGTCGCTGAGGCGATGCTGGCCCTGGTGCTGGCCGACGCGCTCTGCCTGAAGTTCGGCGAAGACACCCTGGGGGATCTCCTCGCCTCCCTTGCGGCGTACCGGGAGCGCCTCCGCCCGATCGCCGACCGCTGATGCATCTGTTCCTCGTGGGTCCTCCGGGGATCGGCAAGTCGACCGTTGCGCCCCTCCTGGCCCGGCTGCTCGGGGCGTCGGCCATCGACCTCGATGCCGAGATCGAGCGCCGCGCGGCGAAAAGCCCGGCGCGGATCATCGGCGAGGATGGGATGCCGCGGTTCCGCGCCCTCGAGACCGAGGCGCTCGAGCGCCTGGTCCCGACCCATGCCCTCGTCGTCGTGGCGACCGGGGGCGGCGCACCGCTCGAAGAAGCGAACCGCCGGCGCATGGCCGCGCTCGGTCTGCGGGTCGGGCTGACCGGCTCGGTCGCCACCGTCGCCCGCGGGATCGGCCAGACCATCGCCGCGCGCGGACATCTCGACCTGCCGCCGCGCGAGCACGCGGCCAGGGTCCTTCGGGAGCGCCGGTCCGCCTATTCGGAGGTCGAGGCGACCTTCGTCGTCGATCGCACCGCACCGGTGGATGTCGCCCGGGCGGTCGCGGCCTGGCTGGTCGCGTCCCGCGGGGTGCGCCTCGACGTCGCCGGCTCGCGTCCATATCCGATCCTCGTACGTGCGGGCCTGCTCGAGCACGTCGGGACCCATCTCGGGGACCTTGGCTGGAGCGGCCGCGCGGTGATCGTCGGCGATACCCTCACCGCGCGCCGTCTCGCACCCGCTGTCGCGGCCTCCTGCCGGGCCGCCGGCATCGCGACCTCGACGATCACAGTCACGAGGGGTGAGCGGGCGAAATCGGTCACCGCCCTCGAACACGTCTGGCGCGGACTCGCGCGCGCCGGTATCGGCCGTGACGGAGGGGTTATTG
Source organism: Saccharimonadales bacterium (SeqCode) (assembly GCA_035525465.1). Taxonomy (GTDB): domain Bacteria; phylum Chloroflexota; class Limnocylindria; order P2-11E; family P2-11E; genus UBA4735. The sequence goes on along the minus strand of DATLEG010000103.1, from coordinate 2,677 downwards.
CCGTTGGCGGCGGGACGGTGGGCGATCTGGCGGGGTTCGCCGCCGCCACCTATCTGCGCGGCATCCGCTACGCGCAGGTCCCGACGACGCTCCTGGCGATGGTCGATTCGTCGATCGGTGGGAAGACCGGGATCGACCTGGCCGCGGGAAAGAACCTCGCTGGCGCGTTCTGGCCGCCCGACGCCGTGCTCGCCGACCCGGCCGTGCTCGCGGGGCTCCCGCGGCGCCAGCGCGCGTCCGGGCTCGCCGAGGTCGTGAAGTCCGCGTTCCTCGCCGACCGGCACGCGGTGGCGCAGGCGGAGCGCTCGGTCGCGGCGGTCCTGGAGGGAGACCTTGGCCCGACCGTGGGCGCGATCGCCCTCGCCGCATCGCTGAAGGCACGGGTGGTCGGCCAGGACGAGCGCGAAGCGGGCTCGCGTGAGCTGCTGAACTTCGGGCACACCTTGGGCCACGCCTACGAGTCGGCGTCCGGCTACCGCGTGACCCACGGCGAGGCGGTGAGCATCGGCCTCGTCTTCGCGACGGCCCTGGCGGAGGAACTGGATCTGGTGCCCCGCGCCTTTCGCGAGCGGCTCGAGCGGATCCTGCTTGCGGCCGGGCTGCCCGTCCGGGCACGGATCCCGGCCGGGACGAAGCGCTACCTCGCCGCCGATAAGAAGGTCCGGGCCGGGAAGGTCCGTTGGATCCTTCCCCGCGCGATCGGGCGGTTCAGCGAGGTGACCGATGTCGGACCGGCCTCCCTGGCCGCGGCCGGGCGGGTCGTGGAGGGGCGATGAAGATCCTCGTGCTGAATGGTCCGAACCTGAACACCCTCGGGGTGCGCGAGCCCGCCATCTATGGGACCACCACCCTGGGAGAGATCATCACCGGCCTGCGCACCGCTGCCGGGCCCGCGCATGCGATCGTCGATCTCCAGTCGAATCATGAAGGCGCGCTCATCGACTTCCTTCAGGGGCACGCCGACGCCGATGGGGCGATCGTGAATCCGGGCGGCCTCGCCCACACCTCGGTCGTGCTGCGCGACGCCGTGGCCGGGTGCGCCTTCCCGGTGGTCGAAGTCCACATCAGCGATGTCACGGCCCGCGAGCCGTTCAGGCACCATAGCTACCTGGGCGCGGTGACCGCACATCAAGTCGTTGGGAAAGGGGTCGCGGGGTACGAGCTCGCGCTGCGCTGGCTGCTCGACCGGGCAGGGCCGCGCGGCTAGCGACCACCCCGCGCGAGGAGCAGAGGAAATGGTCTCTACCGGCGAGATCAAGCGGGGGATGACGATCGAGCTCGAGGGGGTCCTCTACCAGATCGTCGAGTTCCAGCACATCAAGATGGGCCGCGGAAGCGCGCAGGTCCGGATGAAGCTCCGGAACGTGCGCCGCGGTGACCTCATCGAGAAGACGTTCCAGGCCGGCGACCGGTTCGCGCGCGCGCGGATGGACCATCGGAGCGTCCAGTATCAGTACCACGACGGCGATCTCTACCACTTCATGGACACCGTGACCTACGACCAGATCGCGCTCGACGCGACCCAGCTCGGGGACGCGGTCGACTACCTCACCGATGGGATGGTGCTCACCCTGAACGAGTACGAGGGCGACCCGATCGGCGTCGAGATGCCGGCCTCGATCGTCCTCACCGTGACGAGCGTCGAGTTCGGGATCAAGGGCGACACCGCGACCGGCGCGACGAAGCCGGCGACGCTCGAGTCCGGGCTCAAGGTCCTGGTCCCGCTCTTCGTCCAGCAGGGCGACAAGATCAAGGTGGACACCCGCAGCGGGGAGTACATCGAGCGCGCGTCGTGACCGTGCCCGAGCATGTCGTCCGGGTCGGCGATCTTTCGGTCCTCATCGCCCGCCGGCTCATGGAGGGCGGCACCTTCAAGGATCTGTGGGTCGAGGGCGAGGTGTCGGAGATGACCGCTTCCGCGGCCGGGCACACCTACTTCACCCTGCGGGACAACGTCGCGCAGATCCGCTGCACCCTGTTCGCGACCGCCGCGGCGCGGATCGCCCTGTCGCCCCGGGTCGGCCTGCGGGTCCTCGCCCACGGGGCGCTCGACGTCTACCTGAAGGGCGGTAGCTACCAGCTGCGCTGCGACGACCTGCGGCCCGCCGGCGCGGGGGAGGCGTACCTCCGGCTCGAGGCGCTCAAGCGCCGGCTGCGCGAGGAGGGCCTCTTCGCGGTCGAGCGCAAGCGCCCGCTGCCGCCGGCGCCACGCCGGATCGGGGTCATCACCAGCCCGAGCGGCGCCGCCTGGCACGACGTGCAGACGGTGATCGCGCGGCGGGATCCCGGGGTCGAGGTCGTGTTCGCACCGGCCCAGGTCCAGGGGCCGGGCGCGGTCGATTCGATGATCGCGGCCTTCGACGGCCTTGCGCAGCTGCGTGATCTGGATGTGATCATCCTCGCCCGGGGCGGTGGCGCGAGCGAGGACCTTTGGCCGTTCAACGACGAGGCGCTCATCCGCGCCGTCGTGCGGTGCGCACGGCCGGTCTGCGCCGGAGTCGGCCACGAGTCCGATGTGACCCTGGTGGACCTCGTGGCGGATGTGCGGGCCCCGACCCCGTCGGTCGCCGCGGAGCTGGTCGTGCCCGACGCGTCGGCCGGGATCGTCACCGCGTCCCGTCTCCGCCGCCGGATGGACGCCCGCGTACGCGTGATGGTCGGTGACCGTCGCCGGCGG
>DATLEG010000076.1:0-3899 GCA_035525465.1 Saccharimonadales bacterium (SeqCode) | reverse complement strand
AGCCGGCGAAGCCACACGGCGGAGGGCACCTGGACCTTTTCGCCGGTGGCGGTCTCTTCTTCGCCGATGGCCGACCAGTACCCCGTCCCCAGGGTGTCCTCGTTCGCGCAGGAGCCTTCGAAGACGACCACGTACGGCTCGCCCAGCGTGCCGTTAGCGGCCTGGCGCATCGGCTCCATGTAGGCCTCCCCGGCCTCGACCTGGACCGCGGTGTGGTGGAGCAGCAGGAGAGGGACGCCGGGGATCGCCCCGGTGAGGAGGCTTTCGACCGCCGGGGCGGTCGCGCCGAGGACCGCGATGCTGCAGCCATCGCAGCTCATTCCGGCGAGCCAGAACACGTGGACCCGCTCGAACGGCCCGCCCATGAGCGAGGCCGCGCCGCGCTTGGCGTCGATCTGCGAGCGCACCCATTGCTCGGCGGTGGCACCGGCGACGTTCCCGGTCTGCTCGTAGTGCGGCGCCTGCAGCCCGTCGTAGCGGGCGGAATGGTCAGGGAGCGGGGTGACGGCCATAGACCCTCCTTTAGCTCAACGCGCCGGCGAGCTCGCGGACCTTCTGGACGGTGATCGCGTCGGGAGACACGTCGATGAGCGCGCGGCCCTGGCGGTCCGCCTCGCGGACCGCTTCGTCGAACGGGATCTCGAGGGCCAGATCGAGGTCGTGTGACCGGCAGAACTCCCGGATGACCCGCGAGTCCTCACCATCGCGGACCTTGTTCGCGATGGTGAGCAGGCGCGGGATCCCCAGCTGCTTCGCGAGGGGCGCGATCCGGCTGGCCGTCTCCAGCGCCCGGTAATAGGGCTCGACGACGACCAGCATCACATCGACCCCCTGCGGGGTCGCGCGGCCGAGATGCTCGATCGAGGCTTCCATGTCGAGCAGCGAGACCGCGTCGTCATCTGGCAGGATCGCCGCCGAGACACCGCGCACCGCGCGGTGAGCGCTGCACAGTCAACCCTCCCCCGCGTGATCGAGGCCGGTGACGAACATGAGGTGCACGCCATCCGGCCCGGTGATCGCGTACTGGCGCTGCAGCTCGGCCAGCGGCTGCTTGAGGTCCATGTGCGAGACGCCGTCGGCGTCGTGGCTCTCCTCGGCGATGTTCCGGGGGACCCGCGGCGCGTTCTCGAGCGTCTCGCGCGGGATCCCAAGGGCGACGCCGAGGTTCGGGTTGGGGTCGCCATCGATCGCCCAGACCTGCCGGCCCCCTTGGGCGAGGACGCGCGCCAGGGTCGCCGCCAGGGTCGTCTTGCCCGCCCCGCCCTTGCCGGCGGTCGCGATCCTCATCGGGCGGCGCGTCGCTTCACGGGCACCGTTTCGGGATGGGTCCGGCAAAGGCAGAGCGCGTCCGAGCACCCGACATCGCTTTCGGCGGCGAGGTCGACGAGCTGCTCGCGCACCGAGGCGAGCTCACGCACCTGCTGGTCCACCTCACCGATCCGGTTGCGCAAAGCGATTGCGAAGGCCTTATGCGCGTCGGTGCAATCAGATCCTTCGGCGATGTCCATGACCGCTTTGATCTCGCGGAGGGGGAGACCCAGCGCGCTCGCGCGCCGGAGGAGGTGGACCCGTTCGATCGCGTCCAGGCCGTAGAACCGGTAGCCATTCTGGCCACGTGCTGCCGGTCGCAGGAGGCCGGCGTCGGCGTAAAACCTGACAGTGCGTGCGCCGACGTTCGCCTGCTTCGCGACTGCGCTGAGACGGAGCAGCACCTCGCCCGAAGCCGCCATGTTTCGAATGGTATCCCCGTGGTATCGCTCGTCGAATCGACCTCCCTGCGCGCTCGCCACGCCGAACGCCGGTCCAACCCTGCCAGTCAGACTGGCAGATGATGCGAGGGGACCCCGGACGCGTCAGGCGGCGTGCGCGGGAAGCAGGTCGGCGGCGAGCGCTGCGATGGCCCGGACCGCCGGGCAGTCGGGAGCGTGATCGAGGACAGCGACCCCATCCCGGTCGGCCTCGTGCACGCCCGGATCCTCCGGCACCACGACGACCTCGTGGCCGAGGGCGGCGCGGATCAGCGCCAGGTCCTCGGGGCCCCGCAGCTTGTTCGCGACGAAGCGCACCGGACCGACCGAACGCTCGGCGGCGATGGCGGCGGCGCGCTGCGCGACCTCGATGGACTTGGGGGTCGCTTCGACCACGATGAGGACCAGGTCCACCGACCCCGGACCCATTCGGTTCAGGTTCGTGATGCCGGCCTCAAGATCGGCGATGAGCACGCGTTCCCCGCGTTCGAGCTGCCCGAGCAACTGCTCAGGTGAGATCCCACATCAGGGTCAGCCGGGGTTGGCCTTCTCGATCTTGGAGACGACGGCGAAGTGCACGCCATCCGGCCCGACATCGCCGAACCGCGTGAGGAGCTCCTCGGCGGACTCGGTGTGCTCCGGGTCCGGCTCCGAGTCCATCGACTGGCGGATGCCCACCAGCTCATAGGTCCGCTCCGGGCCGAGCCCGAGGGAGATCCCCAGGTTCGGGTTGCTGTCGCAATCGAGGGCCACGACGTGGGCGCCGCGGCGGGCCAGCGAGCGGGCGAGGGTCGCCGCGACGGTGGTCTTGCCCGACCCGCCCTTGCCCACGACCGCGATCTTCAACGTGATGCCAGCGCGGGAAGCAGATCGCGGATCGCGCTCACCGCGGGGCTCGCGGGGGCGCCGTCGATCGGGGCCTGCGCGTCCTGTTCGGCATCCCGCACGGCCTCATCGTAGGGGACGGTCCCAAGCAGCTCGAGGCCAAGCAGGCCCGCGATCCGCTCCGGATCATCCCCAGGCCGGAGCTTGCTCACGACGACCCCGACCCGCCCCTCCGGGCGGCCGTCGACGAGCACGTTGGCGATCCGTTTTGCCGACAGGATCGATTTGGCCGTGGGCTCGACGACGATCGCCACGACGTCGGCGAATCCGGCCCAGCCGAAGGCCGCCTGCCGCGTGCCGGCGGGCAGGTCTCCCACCACCGACCACGCCGGGTCGGCAAAGGTCCGCGCGACGTGGCGCAGCGCCGTCGACTGCTCCGCCTTCCATTCACCCGGCCGCGCGGCGATGCTGAGCAGCCGGACGCCGTCAGGGCCGCGGAACGCGTACTGCTCGATGAGCTCGGAGGCGGGGGTCTCCTCCTTCATCACCCACCCTTGTCCTTCGCGCTGCTCGGCAAGGGTGTCGGGGAACGCGCCCGATCCGGCCGGCACGCCGAGCGAGTGGGCGAAGCCGGGAAGGGGGTCGAGATCGAGCGCCAGGACCGCATCGCCGCGCCGGGCGAGGAGGCGCGCGACGGTCGCCGCGATGAGCGACTTGCCCACGCCCCCTTTGCCCACGAACGCGACCCTCACTGAATGATCGACAGCCTAGTCCGGAGTCAGCCCGGCCGCGGGCCTTCCTTCAGGCGGCGCCTGCTGCTTGAAGTCCGCCCGTCCGAGCAACGCGAGACCAAGCACGCCGGCGAGGAACAGGAGGGATCCGCCGATCCAGAAGAGCGGCTCGATCCCGATGCGGTCCACGAGGAGCGCGCCCAGGCCGAGCGAGAGCAGACGCATCGTGCTCCAGCTGACGTCGAGGAGCGTGAACACCCGGCCGCGGACCGCGTCCGGGATCACCCCCTGGATCGTGCTGTTGAACACGACCATCCCGGTGCTCGTGTTCAGCCCGTACACGAAGAGGATGAGCAGGGCGAGCGGGAGCGGGACGAAGATGGCGATGAGCACGTCCCCCACCCCGCGGATGAGGTACGGCACGAACAGCCAGCGGGCGTCGCGATAGTCGCGGGCGAGGACATTCGGGATGAGCGGCCCGAGCAGCGCCCCGGCACCGATCGCGCCGATGAGCCAGGCGAAGCCCTCGGGGGGGAGGCGCAGGTGCCGCTCGGAGAGGACGACCAGCAGCGCGCCGGTCGCGCCGACGGCGAAT
>DATLEG010000056.1:0-2254 GCA_035525465.1 Saccharimonadales bacterium (SeqCode) | reverse complement strand
CTCCAGATCGGCGATGAGGTCGGTCACCGTTTCCAGACCCACCGAGAGCCGGATCGTTCCGGGTCCGACGCCCGCGGCGGCCAGCTCCTCGTCCGAGAGCTGACGATGCGTCGTGCTCGCGGGGTGGATCACCAGGCTCTTGGCGTCGCCGACGTTCGCCAGATGGCTCCAGAGATCGAGGCCCGCGATGAACCGCTGGCCCGCCGCACGTCCTCCGGCCAGATCGAAGACGAAGATCGAGCCGGCGCCACGCGGCAGGTAGCGTTCCACCAGATCGCGATACGGACTGGACTCGAGCCCCGGGTACCGCACCGTGTTCACCGCCTGGTGGCCCTCGAGGAACCGCGCTACCGCAAGGGCATTCTCGACATGCTTCGCCATTCGCAGCGGCAGCGTCTCGAGACCAAGGAGGAACAGGAACGCGTTGAACGGCGATAGGGCCGCCCCCAGGTCGCGGAGCGATTCAGCGCGCAGCTTCATGAGATAGCCGTACATCCCGAAGGTCTCGTGGAACGCCAGGCCGTGATACGCCGGCGACGGGTCGGCCACCACCGGGAACCGTCCGTTCGACCAGTCGAAGGTGCCAGCCTCGACGATGACGCCGCCGATGCTCGTACCGTGGCCCCCGATGAATTTCGTCGCCGAGTGCACCACGATGTCCGCCCCGTGTTCGATCGGCCGGCAGAGGTACGGCGTCGCGAAGGTCGAATCGACCATGAGCGGTGCACCATGCCCGTGCGCGATCTCAGCGATGGTCCCGATGTCGAGGACGTTGCCGCCGGGGTTGCCGATCGTTTCGCCGAAGAGCACCTTGGTGTCGGGTCGCAGCGCCGCGCGCCAATGCGCCGGATCATCGGGGTCGACGAAGGTGACCTCGATCGCAAGCTTCCGCGCCAGATGCTTGAGTTGCGTGACCGTGCCGCCATAGAGCGCGCTGGATGCGACGATGTGATCACCCGGCTGCAGCATCGTGAAGAACGCGGCGGCCTGCGCGGCGAGCCCGCTGGCGAAGGCGACCGCGCCCGCACCACCCTCGAGGCTCGCGATCCGCTCCTCGAAGACCGCGGTGGTCGGATTCATCACCCGCGAGTACGTGTTCCCGTACTCCTGGAGGTTGAAGTACGCGGCCGCGGACTCCCCGTCCTCGAACACGTAGGACGTGGTCTGGAAGATCGGGACGGCCCGCGCCCCGGTGTACGGGTCGGGACGCTGGCCGGCGTGGATCGCGCGCGTGTCGAATCCGAACTCCCGCGTCCCGTCATCATCGGCGCCGGAGCGCCGGGTCACGTTGCCTCCCCCAGGCGTTCGAGGAAGAGCGTGATGTGCTCGGTCATGCGGCCCTCCTCGAGCAGGAACGAATCGTGTCCGTAGTCGGCATCGATGATGACATGCGTGACGTCCCGGCCGTTCGCCCGCAGGGCGACGGCGATCTCCTCGGAGTCGCTCGGCGGATAGAGCCAGTCCGATGAGAAGGACAGCAGCAGCGTCGCCGCCTGGACCTTCGCCAGCGCGCGCTCCAGCGACCCGCCGCCGTGCGTGCGGGCAAGGTCGAAGTACGTGAGCGCGCGCGAGATGTACAGATAGGCGTTGGCATCGAAGCGCGCGGCGAACGCGTCGGCCTGATAGCGAAGGTAGGACTCGACCTCGAAGTCGGGCTCGACCAGGTCGTAGAGCGGCACGTCGCCGCCCCGCTGGAAGCGCCGGCCGAACTTCTCGCGCACCGCCTGCGCCGAGAGATAGGTGATGTGTCCGACCATCCGAGCGATCCTGATGCCGGCGTCGGGCCGGCTCCCCGTGCCCGGGTACCGTCCGCCCTGCCAGTCCGGATCGCTGGTGATCGCGTTGCGGGCGATCGCGTTCCAGGCGACCCCTTGGGTGCCGAGTCGCGCGGTGCTCGCGATCGGGACGATCGCGCGGACCGCTTCGGGGTACGCGACGGCCCACTCCAGCGCCTGCATCCCGCCGAGCGACCCCCCGCTCACCGCGACGAGGCGCTCGATCCCGAGCTCCCCCAGGAGCGCGCGCTGCGCCCGGACCATGTCGCCGACCGTCAGGACCGGGAAGGTGGCACCATACGGCCGGCCCGTCGCCGGATCGACCGATCCGGGCCCGGTCGATCCGCGGCACGACCCGATGAGGTTGCTGCAGAGCACGAAATAGCGGTCGGTGTCGAACGCCTTGCCCGGACCGATCATCCCGTCCCACCAGCCGAGTCCGCTCTTCCCGCGCTCGGCGGCGCCGACGCCATCGACGG
>DATLEG010000048.1:0-3319 GCA_035525465.1 Saccharimonadales bacterium (SeqCode) | reverse complement strand
GAGCTGAAGCCGATCACGAACACGGCGGCGTGGGTCAGGGTGCGCTGCCGATCGGACCCTTCGAGGGCCGCCTCGCCGGCGATGTTCACCAGATATGCCGGCACAAGCGGCAGGACGCAGGGCGAAAGGAACGAGAGCATCCCCGCCCCGAACGCGATGAGCAGGTTCAGTTCGATCTCAGCTCATCGCTTGCGCGAGGTCGGCGATGAGATCCTCGATCGATTCGATGCCGACCGAGAGCCGGACGAGCGAGGCCGGGGGTGCGAGCCTGGTGCCCTTCACCGAGCCGTGGGTCATCGACAGCGGGACCTCAATGAGGCTCTCGACGCCACCGAGGGACTCGGCAAGCGCGAAGATCCGGGTGCGGGCGGCGAACCGATTTGCTCCCGCGACGCCGCCGCGCTTGAGCTCGAAGCTGAGCATCCCGCCGAACGATCGCATCTGGCGCCGGGCGATCGCGTGCTGCGGATGGGTCGGAAGACCGGGATAGTTGACCGTGCGGACCAGCGGGTGCTCGGAGAGCCACTCCGCGATCGCGAGCCCGTTCGCCGAGTGCCGCTCCATCCGTACCGCGAGGGTCTTCGCCCCGCGGAGCACCAGCCAGCTGTCGAACGGTCCAGGGACGCCGCCGGCGGCATTCTGGATGAAGGCGAGGCGCTCGCGAAGATCGGCGGAGCTGCCGGCGATGGCCCCGCCCACGACGTCGGAGTGCCCGCCGATGTACTTGGTCGTCGAATGCAGGACCAGGTCCGCCCCGAGGAGCAGCGGCTGCTGGAGATACGGGCTCGCGAACGTGTTGTCCACGACCGACAGCGCGCCGGCCTTTCGCGCGATCTCGGTGACCGCCGCCAGGTCGACGACCTTCAGCATCGGGTTGGTCGGCGATTCGATCCACACCAGCTTGGTGCGCTTGCGCAGGGCGCGCTTCACGTTCGCCGGCTCGCGCATGTCGACCGCGGTCAGCGTGACGCCCGCCCGGGAGAACACCTTGGAGAAGAGCCGGTAGGTGCCGCCATAGACGTCGTCCCCCATGACCACGTGATCGCCACTGGAGAGCAGGTGGGCGATGGCGTCGGTCGCGGCCATGCCCGAGGCGAAGGCGAGGCCCCAGGCCCCACCCTCCAGCGCCGCCAGGCAGGTCTCCAGCGCGGCGCGGGTGGGATTCCCGGTGCGCGCATATTCATAGCCCTTGTGCTTCCCGACGGCCTCCTGGACGAAGGTCGAGGTCTGGAAGATCGGGACCACCACGGCCCCGGTCTGGGCTTCCGGCTCCTGCCCGGCGTGGATCGCGAGGGTCTCGAAGCTTGGCCTGCGCTTGAGCGTCGTCACCCGGCCCCCTTTCGCTGATGCGCGACGAATTCGAGGAGATCGGCCTTGGTGATGACCGAGACCGGCACGCCATCACGCGCCGCCAGGAGCGCCGGCGCGCCGGAAAGCTCGGCGTAGAGGCGCTCGATGTCGTCGGTCGACTGCACGATCGGGAACGGCGGCTCCATGACCTGCTCGACGTTCGCGTCCACCAGCGCGGGCTCCTTGAAGACGCGGTCGAGCATCGTCCGTTCGGAGACGCTGCCAACGATGTCGTCGAGGGCCCGCGCAGGTCCGTTCGCGGTGACGGGGATCTGGGAGATCCCATAGCGCTGCATCGTGTCGATGGCCGAGCGAACGGTCGCGTCCTTCGAGACGACGACGAGCTGCGGAAGATCCCCCTCGCGCTGCCGAATGACGTCACCGACGCGCGCGAGCTGCGCGAATCGCGCAAGGAAGCCGTTCTGCCGCATCCACTCGTCGTTGTAGAGCTTGGAGAGGTATGACTTCCCCGAGTCCGGCAGCAGCACGACGACGATCGCCTGCTCATCGAGCTCCGCGGCGACGGTGAGCGCGGCGAACATCGCCGTGCCCGAGGACACACCGGCGAGGATCCCCTCCTCGCGGGTGATCCGCCGCGCGGTGAGGAACGCATCCCGGTCCGAGACCCGGACCCACTGGTCGACCAGGTTCGGATCGAACGTACCGGGCCAGAAGTCCTCGCCGATCCCTTCGGTCTTGTACGGATGGACCTCGCCGGTGTAGATCGAGCCCTCCGGATCGGCTCCGACGATCCGGATGCCCGGGTTCCGCTCCTTGAGGTAGCGTCCCGCGCCGGTCACGGTGCCTCCGGTGCCCACACCGGCGACCAGATGGGTGATCGTGCCTTCGGTCTGCTCCCAGAGCTCGGGCCCGGTCGTCCGGTAGTGGGCGTCGGGATTGTTCTGGTTCCAGTACTGACCCGGCATGTAGCCCCCGGGCAGCTCCTTCGCCAGCCGTTCGGCGACCTTGTAGTAGGACTGCGGCGAATCCGGCGCGACCGCGGTGGGGCAGATCACCACCTCCGCGCCGTAGGCCCGCAGGATGTCGCGCTTCTCCTGGCTCTGCTTGTCGGGGAGGGTGCAGACGAGCTTGTATCCCTTGAGCGCGCAGGCGATCGCCAGTCCGACGCCGGTGTTACCGCTCGTGGGCTCGACGATGGTCCCGCCCGGCTTCAGCAGCCCGCGCCGCTCGGCATCCTCGATCATCGCCAGACCGATCCGGTCCTTGACCGAGCCACCGGGATTCAGCATCTCCAGCTTCGCGAGCAGGGTCGGGCGCAGGCCGCGGCCGAGCCGCGACAGGCGCACGAGCGGCGTGTTCCCCACCAGACCGAGGATGTCGGGAGCGACCTGCATCATCCCGATGCTACGGCCTGCGTGCTGGCCCGCCGGAGCGCGGCGGGCATCCGCGGCGCGCGCCGGCTAGTGGGTCCGCGGCTCGATGAGCAGATACGCGCCCACGACGATGAGGATCAGCGGCACGAAGAACGGCTGCGCCGCGACCGGCACGAGATGGATCCGGCCGAACAGCTCCGCGAGCGCGACCACCGCGAGGAGCGCGGACGGAACGAGCGGGAGACGCCGGGCTGGTGCCAGAACGAAGACGAGGAGCAGGCCGACAGCGAGCGACGCGAGGAAGATCGGCTTGGCGACGGCATCCTGGCCAAGCCATCCGGGAAGGAGCAGCCCCAGCCCGAAGGTGCTCAGCACCGCCGCCGGGACGAGGTAGACGTACGGCCGTGTCCCCAGGCGATAGGCGACGGCGAACGCGGTCCCAAGGAACAAGAAGAGGAAGGCGCCGGCATCGCGGACCCCGAGCGGGGGCAGAAGCACCGCCAACCCGACGGCCAGGAGCACAGCGCCGCCCAGGATGCCGCGGCCACCGGTACGGTTCCGCGGGCCGGACCGGTCTTCGCTCGCTTGCATGCTCGCCAAAGTCTATCGGGCCGGAGGGTCCTCATTGGGGGCGA
>DATLEG010000042.1:0-4744 GCA_035525465.1 Saccharimonadales bacterium (SeqCode) | reverse complement strand
CGGCCACTGGACGACTTCCCCGGTGGGACCCTGGGGAAGCGCGAGCGCGCGGCGTTCCTGGTCTCGGACCGCTGCGGCTGGGACATCGTCCCGCCGACGGTCTTCCGCGACACCGGACCGTTCGGTCCGGGCATGACCCAGCTCTGGATCGACCTCGATCCGGAGGCCGACGTCATCGCGATGGTGAACGGCGACGACCCGCGGCTGCGGACGATGGCCGCCTTCGACGCCGCGGTGAATAACGCCGACCGCAAGGGCGGCCACATCCTTCCCACGCCCGACGGCCACGTCTACGGCGTCGACCATGGCATCTGCTTCGCCGCCGAGCCCAAGCTGCGCACGATCCTCTGGGGCTGGCGCGGCCAGCCGCTCGCCGAGCCGGAGCTCGCGCTGCTGCAACGGACCCGCGCCGCCCTGGCCGACGGGGCTGACGGCGCTGGCGTGCTGGGCGGGGAGCTGCGCCCGCTGCTGAGCCGGGCCGAGGTCCGCGCGCTCCGGCACCGCGTCGACGCGCTGCTCGCGAGCGGCTGCTTCCCGCTGCCCGATCCCTACCGGATGGTCATCCCCTGGCCGCCCTTCTGATCAGGGTCAACAGGGCTGACCGGGGCTATCCCGCTCTGAGACCGAGCTCCTCGAGCGCGGTATGCAGCTCGCCGACGTCGCGGAACACCCGGAAGGCGCCGGCCGCGGTGAGCTCCTCGCCGGAGATCCCCCCGGTGCGGACCCCGATCCCCAGCATCCCGGCCCGCCGCGCGGCGAGGATGTCCCAGACCGCGTCACCGACGACGTAGCAGTCGCCGGCGGGGACCCCCAGCTCCTCCCGGCAGCGCAGGAACAGGTCGGGCTCAGGCTTGGTCGCGCTCACATCGCCGCTGTCCACGATCACCGTCGCTCGCGGGAGGCGCAGCGGGCGGACGGCTTTGGTCACATCGCCCGGTGCCGCCGACGTCGCCAGACCATGCGGGATCCGCTGCCGGCGGAGATCGCGAAGCAGCGCGACCGCCCCGGGCAGTGCCCGGAGAACGAGCGGCGAGCGCGCGTAGATCCGGCCGCTCCGCGTGGCCAGGGCCTCGGCCTCGCGCTCACCCACCCGCCACCCGATCTCTCCGGCCAACGCGCGGACGAACTGGCCGCCGCTCATGCCGATGCGGCGATGGATCCGCCAGGCCTCGATCGGCCGCCCCGCTTCGCCGAACGCCCGCTGCCAGGCGTAGGTGTGCGCGTACACGCTGTCGATCAGCGTTCCGTCGAGGTCGAAGATGAGGGCGCGCATCAGGCCGCCGCCGGCAGCATCGCGCGCACCCGGCGGACGAGATCATCGAGATCGAACGGCTTGGCGATGACGTCGCGTGTGCCGTGGCGATCGAGCGTCGCCAGACCTCGATCAGGCTCGGCGGTCATGAACAGGATCGGCATCGCGCCGAGCGCGCCGTGATTCCGCACGACGTCGTAGACGTCGATCCCGCTTGCCCCGGGCATCGAGATGTCGAGGATCAGGAGCGACGCCCCGCTCTGGACGACCGCGTCCACCACCAGCGCGCCGTTCTCGACGACGAGGACCTCCGCCTGCAGGTCCTGGCGGAGCGTCTCGGCCACGAGCGAGGCGATCCCGGGATCGTCCTCGGCCAGCACGATGACCGGCGCTGCAGCGGAGGGGCTCATGGCCTCATCCTGTGCGGCGTGGGCGGCCTGCGCTTCGGGATCGACTTCGGGACCTCCAACAGCGCCGTCGCGGTGTCTGATGGTGGCCGGGTCCGCGTGCTTCCGCTCGACCCGCTCGCCGGTGAGACGATGCCGAGCGTCCTGTACATCCGGCGCGATGGCAGCGTCACGGTGGGGCGGCCGGCGATCGATGGGTTCCTCGCCGATAACCGCGAGCGCGGACCGGTCCGGCGCACCGAGCAGCTGCTGTCCACGTCGGTCGCGACCTCGGTCCCCGGCCGCGCGCCGGTCCAGGCCCGGATCTTCACCGACACCGGATCGCCCGGCCGGCTGTTCCAGTCGCTGAAGACGTTCCTCGGGGACCCGCTCCTGCTCCCGACGAACGTCTTCGGCGATGAGCGCGGACTCGAGGACCTCATCGCCCTGCTCCTCGAAGCGATGCTCCGCCGCGTCGCGGAGCTCACCGGTGAGCAGCCGGTCGAAGCGGTCGTCGGGCGGCCGGTCGAGTTCGTGGGCGGAGCCGAGGTGGAAGAGCGGGCACAGGGCCGCCTTGAGCAAGCAGCGCGCCTGGCCGGCCTGGAGCGGATCCGCTTCGTGCCGGAGCCCATCGCCGCCGCCCACGCCGCCGGGGTGACCGGACGGATCTGCCTGGTCTTCGACTTCGGCGGGGGCACCCTGGACCTGGCCGTCGCCCGGCGAGACACGGGAACGCTGGAGATCCTCGGGACGAGCGGGGCCGACGTCGCCGGGGACCGCTGCACCCAGCTCCTCATCGATGAGCTCGTCGCCCCGCACCTGGGCGAGGGCAAGACCTGGGGCCCCAAGCGGCTCGGGCTTCCCCGTTCGATCACCCACGCGATCAACGACTGGCGCGCGCTCTCGGCGCTGAACGAGAAGCCGATCCTCGACGCGCTCGACGACCTGGTGCGATCCGGGGCCCCCGAGCGCGAGCTCTCCGCGCTCCGCAGCGCGATCGAGCTCCAGCTCGGCTTCGAGATCTTTGCCGCGGTCGATCAGACGAAGATCGCCTTGTCGGTCGAGCAGCTCAGCCTGTTCAGCTTCCACCGCGCCGCGGTGGACATCGATCAGGTGGCCGCGCGCCGGCGTTTCGAGCTGGCGATCGCGCCGCTGATCGCCCGGATCGACACGGCGATCACCCAGGTCCTCGAGCGCTCCGGCATCGGCGCCGCGGAGGTCGCGGAGATCGTCTGCACCGGCGGCTCGAGCGCGATCCCCGCCGCCCGCGCCCTTCTCGCCCGCCGTTTCCCGCGCGCACCGATCCGCGACGCCGCGCCCCACACCACCGTGGCCGCGGGCCTCGCCACCAGCGCCCTCGCCTAGCCCGCCCCCGCGGCCGCCGGCGCGTACGCCGCGCAGAGCATCCCGTAATACGTCGGAGCCTCGTAGGAGAGCAGCTCGCCGTGCCAGCCATCGCCGAGCGCGCCGTGGAGCATGAGCAGCTGCCAATAGCTGTCGGCCTTCGCCTCCAGCGGGAGGGTCGCCGGCATCCGAAGCAGCGCGGCGAGGTCGTCGGCCTGCACCAGCTCGACGACCGCGTCATCGAACTCCCGCGACCTCGGGGTGAAGCCGTACGGGCCATCCGCACGGTGACCGTGACCGTGATCGCAGCTGGCGATGAGCGCGATCCGCGCCGGCGAGGCGGCGGCGACCCGGGCGATCGCCCGCCCCGCCGCGACGTGCTGCTCGTACGAGAGCTCGCGCGCCGGCGCGATAGCGACCGTCGTGACCGGCGGCGTGGCGCGGCCGCCCAGGAACCAGAGCGGGACCAGCACCGCCCAGTCCATCGGGAAGGTGGCCGCGGCGGCATCGTTCGCGCCGTAGCTCACCCGTACGGCAGGGATCCCCGCCGCGTCGAGCGCGTCGGCCACGGCGGTCGCGAGCGCGCGATCGGTCCGGAGACGCAGCGCGACCTCGGGCGAGCCCTCGAGCGATCCGGCGACCCAGCCCGCGGTCACGACCGCCATCGCGCCTTCGACATGGATGTTGTGCGGGGTGAGCACGATCGCGACCGCGGGCCGTGCCGTGGCGAAGCGGCGGCCCAGCTCCTCCATCCCACGCCGGGTCACCACCGCCTGGTCGCGCAGCCCCGGCGGACAAGCCTCGGCGATCGCGATCCCGCCGTGCGGGGCGATCGCGGCGAAGACGAGCGGCATTACCCCGATGCCGGAGTCGTGCGACGGACCTCGAGCTTCCCGTCGATGCGTCGGACCTCGTAGCGTGGCTGGTCAGCCACCGCCGGGCCATGCACGACGTGCCCACTCGCGAGATCGAACTGCGAGCCGTGGCAGGGACATTCGACGGCATTCCCGACCAGCTTGCCATCGGCCAGGGAGCAGCCACGATGCGAGCAGGTGTCGTGGAGCGCCTGGATGGTGTCGCCGGTACGGACGAGCACCAGCGTCTGCGCGCCGGCCTTCACCTTGGTCGGGGTGCCCTCGGCGAGCTCCGGGGCCTCGATCGGCGTCCACTTCTCGCCCCCGCCACGCCAGGCATGCCGGTCGACCTGGTTCCCGAGGGTGAACACGAGCTCTCCGCCGATATAGGCGCCAAGCGAGAGCATCGCGTAGCCGAGAGCCGCGGTGACCGTCGCGTGATACGCGGTGCCCGCGGTGTAGCCGTATCGGACGGCAAGCGAGAAGAGATAGAACGCGATCGCGAGGAGCATGAATGAGGCGTGGATCGCGCCGTAGCGGTGCGACTTGCCCTCGGTGTACTGATAGTCCGCGAAGCCCGCGAAGGCCGCGGCGATGAGGCCGGCGAAGCCGATGAGCGTGGCCCAGTTCGCTCCGTCCACGATCCCCAGGAGATCGAGGATGAGCGCGACGGTGAGCGCGCCGATCGGCACATCGGTGAGGAGTGGGTGCAGCGGATGCCCCAGCCAGGTCCCGTGGAGGAAGTCACGGAGGATGCGCGGCCGCAGGATGACCCCGTCGACGGTCTTGTAGAAGTTCCCCAGGCCGTCGGCCCAGTCCCACCGGTCCAGCAGGGGGTTGATCAGGCGACGGATCACGGCCGGCCTCCTTCTCGCTGTTGGGGGGAATATGCGCCATCCTCCCTACGT
>DATLEG010000023.1:0-7134 GCA_035525465.1 Saccharimonadales bacterium (SeqCode) | reverse complement strand
CGGCCAGGACGATGCCGGTGATGAGCGCCATCTCGACGCCCTCGCGCAGGGCGATGACCAGGGCCCCGAGATCACCTGCTGACATCTGTGCCGCTCCCGATGCGATACTCGGCCTGCCCCCCTGATCAGGGTCGGTGACCTGTGTTAGGTGAGCCTAACTAATTCCGACCCAGGAGGTCAAGAATGGCATCGAGCGCGACCGAGGAGTACCTCCAGGCGATCTACACCCTGGCCGATGAGAACGGGAGCGTCATCTCGGCCCGCCTCGCGGCGTTCCTCGGGGTGTCGGCACCGGCGACCTCGGAGATGGTCCACCGCCTCGAGCGTGACGGGATGGTGACCCTGGATGAGCGCAAGGAGCTCCATCTCACCGTCAGCGGGCAGACCGCCGCGAACTCGATCGTCCGCCGGCACCGTCTGGCCGAGCGGTTCCTGGTCGAGGTCCTCGGGTTCGCCTGGTGGAAGACCCACGAGGAGGCCGAGCGCCTTGAGCACGCGATGTCGCCCGAGATGGAATCCCGGATGACCGCGGTCCTCGGCGACCCGCAGACCTGCCCGCATGGGAATCCGATGCCCGGGGTCGACCCGGCCCCGACGCGCCCGCTGGAGACCCTCGCCACAGGCGAGCGGGCGACGGTCCTGCGGATCCCGGATCAGTTCGAGCACGAAGAGGGCTTCCTCGAGTACCTCGACTCGCAGGGACTGAAGCCCGGTGTCCCCGTCACCGTCCTGGAGCAAGGCTCCGGGATCCTCAGGGTGCAGGTCGACGGCACGGTCCGATCGCTGCGGCCCGATTGCGGGCAGAAGGTGTGGATGTCGAGATGACCGAGCCGACGATCTTCGTCCAGGGTGGCGAGCGCTACTGGGTCGCCCACGTCCCGGTGCTGCCCGGATGCGTCGCGTCAGGCCCGAGCCGCGACGAGGCGATCGCGAACGCGCGGCGGGCATTCCCCGCGTACCTCGAGCTCCTCGGAGCGCGCGGCGTCAGCATCGACCACTGGAAGGACCTCGATCCGGACGCCTTCGGGGTGGCGGACTACCCGGCGGCCGGGCTCGCCGAGGACCTGCGGGACCTCGAAGAGCACCAGGTCCGGGACTTCCTCCACCAATACGAGGCCTCGCACGC
The DNA here is from genome assembly GCA_035525465.1 of Saccharimonadales bacterium (SeqCode). Classification (GTDB taxonomy): domain Bacteria; phylum Chloroflexota; class Limnocylindria; order P2-11E; family P2-11E; genus UBA4735. The sequence continues at coordinate 6,008 of DATLEG010000023.1, read as the reverse complement.
CGCGCTCATCGGCCTGGTGCAGGGCCTCTCGCCCGATCAGCTGGATCAGCGGCCGACCGAGACGTCCTGGAGCGTCCGCCAGACCCTCGAGCACATCATGACCAGCGACGTACTCCTGCTCTCCAGAACGGAGCGCTGGCCGGAGGATCCGTTCAACACCCTCCAGGCGGTCCACCGCCTGGTATTCCAGCGCCTGGCGGTCATGGATCCCGCCGAGCAGCGAAGGACGCGGGTCGTGAACGGGCGCACCTGGACCACCCGGACGGTGATGCGCCGGCTGCTCGAGCACGAGTACGAGCACTACGGCCAGATCAAAGAGATCATGGCCGGCCTGGGCGGCGATCGCCCGCCGGAGTGAGGATCTCGTGATCACGCCGACGTGGGCGACCGGCCCGGGACGGCCATCGCTCCGGGCCCAGCGGCTCCTGGCCGATGGTGTCGGTCTCATCCTTCTCGCGTCCTGGGCCCTCGCCGCCCGGGCCGAGGGGCCCGGCACGACCGGATCGGATCCCGGACGGATCCTCAGCCTGGCCGGACAGCTCCTCTTCGACCCCGGCTACGCGAAGCACACCTACAGCTCATTCGTCCGAGTCCTCCTCGCGGGCGTCATCGCGGTGGGCCTTGGGACCGCGCTCATGATCGCCGCGCGCTTCCTGCCGCTCACTCGGATCCTCATCGCCCACCGGCTTCTGCCGATCCTGAACGCGGTGCCAACGGTGAGCTGGGCGATCCTCGCCGTCGTCTGGCTCGGGGTGAACGACATCGCGGTCGTCGCGGTGATCGCCGCGATCCTCCTCCCGTTCACGATGGTGAACGTCTGGGCCGCGCTCTTGGGCCTGGATGAGGAGCTCTACGAAATGGCGAAGGCGTTCACCCGGGACCGGCGCCGGCGCCTCCGGCTCGTCGTCATTCCCGCGATCCTGCCGGCGGTCGTCGCGTCGGCGCGGCTCTCGTTCGGAGTTGGCTGGAAGGTCGGGATCGTCGCCGAGCTCTTCGGCGTGACCACCGGGCTTGGCTACCTGCTGAGCTACGCCCGAACGGTCTACGACACCGAGCTCATCTACGCCGTGACGGGGGTGCTCGTGGCGCTCGTCGTCGCGGTGGACGGGCTCGCCTTCACTCGACTCGAGCGCTTGCTCACGCGCCACCGTGCCGATGCGACCTTCGCGCCGATCCCCGCCCGCTAAGGAGGACCAGATGGGCCGCACCCTCGCGACCGTCGTCACCCTCGCGCTCCTCTCCGCCGCCTGCGGGCCGGTCGCGCCGGCCGCCTCCGGTGCGCCGGCACCGCCCGAACGGCGGACCGTCACGATCGCCTATGCCGACGACCCGAGCCGGGTGGCCCTCCTCTGGGCGATCACCAACCGGAAGATCAGCTCGCCGTCGGTCGATCTGGCGGTGTCGTTCCTTCCCCTGGCCCAGATCATCCCGGCCGCGAACACCAAGCAGTTCGACGTCATCGAGGCGACGCCGCTCGCCGTGCCGCGCACGGCGGGGCGTGAGCCGGGGTTCCTCATTCTGTCCGCCGGACTGGTGAACGTCGACGGGACGTTCCTCGTCACCGGACGGACCAGCCCGATCAGGACGGCGGCCGACCTCGCGGGGAAGACGATCGCGGTGCCCTCGCTCGGGGGGACCTTCGTGCAGGAGACCCGCTACGTCCTGGCCAAGAAGTTCGGGCTGAACGTCGATCTCCGGACCGGCGATGTGAAGTTCGTGGAGACCCCGCCGGAAGCGGTGGCGCAGCTGCTCAAAGAGGGGAAGCTCGATGCCGCCGTGCTCACCCAGCTCGGGGCGTACCGGCTGAAAGACTCGCCCGACGTGCGCGTCCTGAGCGAGGTCGCGAAAGAGCTCGAGCAGCTCACCGGGAAGCGTGCCGCCGCGAGCGTCGTGGTGACCTACCGCGACCGGGCCGCCGCGCAGGGACCCGCCCTGGCCGAAGTCCAGCGGCTGCTGAGCGCATCGCGCGCGTACCTGGCCGATCACCGCGCCGAGGTCCTCGCGGCGGTCGCCGCGGAGAAGAAGGTCGACCTGGCGTTCCTCAACTGGTTCTTCTCCGCCTACGACCTCCGGGGCGGCCCGCTGACCGCCGCCGACACCGCCGAGATCGTCGCGAGCTGGGAGGCGGCGAAGGGCCTTGGGGACATCGCGGAGCTGCCACGGTTCGCTGACGTTGTCTTCACGGCGCGGTGATCCTGGCACGGCACGCCGGGCCCGCCCTCCGGCGATGACCAGGCTCATCGAGGTCCGCGACCTCGTCGTCCGGCTCGGGGATCATCTGGTCCTGGACGGGCTCAGCTTCGATGTCGACGAGGGCGAGCTCCTCTGCATCCTGGGACCGTCCGGCTCCGGAAAGAGCACCCTGCTGCGCGTCCTTGGGGGTCTCCTGCGTCCGACCGCCGGGATCGTCCGCATCGCCGGCCACGCGCCGGAGCAGGCCTGGCGACGAAGCACGTTCATCTTCCAATCGCCACGTCTGGTCCCCTGGCGGACCGCGCGGGGGAACATCCGTCTCGGTCAGGAGCTGCGCTTCGGTCGTGCCGACGAGGTCCGGACCCGGGAGATGATCACCCTGGTCGGGCTCGGCGAACAGGCGGAGCGGTATCCGGCGCAGCTGTCCGGAGGAGAGCGCCAGCGCGTCGCCCTCGCGCGGGCGCTCGCGCTCGAGCCGGAGATCATGTTCGTCGACGAGCCGTTCAACGCCCTCGATCAGCCGGCGCGCGAGCGGCTCCGGAACGAGCTTCGCGGGATCTGGCAACGGGAGCGCCGGACGATCCTGTTCGTCACCCACGACGTGGCGGAGGCCGAGGCGCTCGCGTCGCGGATCCTCAGGCTTCCCGACCGACCCACACCGGTCGCCGACCCGCGGGTCGCAGCCCGGCGCTAGGGCCGTTCCCGGGCAGCGGTGTTCCAGGTCGACGCCGTCGCGGCGTGACGCTCGATCAGCCCGCGCTGGTCCGCCCTGATGTCAGGAAGCGCCTCGGGTCCGAACCACCCCAGCTCGGCCACCTCGCCGCCCAGCGCCTCGGTCCCGCCGGTCACGCGATAGGCGAAGACCAGCTCCACCCGGGCCCACTTGAAACCGGTGACCACTTCGAGGATCGGTCCGACCTCGATCCGCAGGCCGGTCTCTTCCGCGATCTCCCGCGCGAGCGCATCCTCGACCCGCTCCCGCGGCGCGAGGAAGCCTCCGAGGAAGCGCCATTGGGGGGCCCCGAAGCGATGGCGGGCGAGGAGCACCCGCCCACGCGCGTCGACGCCGAGCCCGGTGACTCCGACAAGGAAGCGGTCGTGGGCCACGGTCATGAAGCGCCGCTGCCAGCGGACCGGAAAGGCGTTGAACAGCCGGGCCAGCGCGCGCATGAGCATCGCCGAAGGCTACTGGACGGATCGGGTCAGGCGAACGGGACGGCTCGGGTCAGGGGATGCCGACAGAGGCGATCCCATGTGCGGTGGGGACGCCGACCTTCTGGACCACGAGGCGGCTGTTCACATCGATGACGTTCACCATGCCGTCCACATTCGTGGTGAGGAGCAGGCGCGACCCTTCGGGATCGAAGGTGGTGTGGAACGGCTGCTGACCAAGTCCCTTGGTCTCGCCGACGATCTTCCGCGCCTTGTAATCGATCCAGAGCAGGGATGGACCGGTGTGGTCGGAGAGCAGCATGATCGACCGGTCGGGCAGGAAGTACATCCCGTCCTGCGACTCCTTCTCGGTGTGGAAGGGGTAGCGGCCGGGCCCGAGGCGGATCTCCTCCTTGACGGCCTTGCTGTCCGGGTCGTAGATGACCATCCGGTCGGACGGCTTCCCGATGAATCCGGAGGACGAGGACCAGATCTCGCTCTGATCCGGGGTGTAGTACGCGTCGTGGACGTCTTGGACCTTGAACTTGGTGATCTGCCCGGTGCCAAGGTCATAGACCCGCAGGTGATCGTTCTCGTTGGAGTTCGTCACCGTGAACAGGAGCTGGTTCGGACGCTGCGAGCCGAGCGTGAGCACGTGCTGCGGCAGGCCCACGACGATCGCCGCGAGTGGCTTCCAGCTTCCCGTCTCGAACCTCGCGATGTAGTTGTCGCGCTCGTGCGCGATGAACAGCGTCTGTGAATCGGGCGAGAAGGTGATCCCGTGCGGCGCGTTCCCGACCTTGAGGCGGACGACCTCCTTCATCGAGACCGGGTCGATGATCGACGTCGATGCCGAGAGCCGGTTGTTCACCGCGACCCACTTGCCATCCGGGGAGACGGCCATCTGATGCGGCAGCTTCCCCACCTGGATCTTCCCGACCACCGCGAACGGCGCGTTCGGCGCGGCTTCGAGGACCCACACCTGCTCGGTGTTCTCGCTGGCGACGAATACCCGGAGCTTGCTGTAGCGAACGACCGGCACGTTCGGCAGCTGGACCGGCGCGGCCGACCCCTGCGCCACCGGCGGGATCGGATCCGTCGGCGCGGCCGTCGCGGGCGCCGGAAGCTCGGTCGCGTCGATGCTGCAGGCCCCGAGGACCAGACCGAGGACAGCAAGGTACGCGAGCATCACGCGTCTCATGAGGACAGCATTGCAGACCGTCGGCCAGGGGGGCTCCCCCGGCCGGACGACAAACCCTGCTTACCGGGTCCGGCGGCGGCGGCGTTCGCTGACACGCAGCCGAACGATCGCTCGCTCGAGGGACGCCCGGGCGCGCGCGTCATCCGGGCCGGACGTGCCGGCGGCAAGCGCCTGCTTGGCCCGCTCGCGCGCCGCCTCGGCGCGCTGCTCGTCGATGTCGTCGGCCTGCTCGGCCGCATCGGTGAGCACGGTCACGTGATCCGGCCGGACGTCGATGAAGCCACCGAATACCGCCAGGGACTGCTCGACGCCGGCCTGGCGGACCCGCAGCTCGCCCTGCCCGAGGGCGCTGAGCAGCGGGGCGTGATGCGGCAGGATCCCGAGGTACCCCTCGCTCCCGGGGGCGATGACCATGTCGACATCGTCGGCATACACCGCGCCCTCGGGCGTGATGATCTCGAGCCGAAGGGGCACTAGCGTCGCGTCCCGGGGCGCGACACTAAGCGGCGTCCTTCGCCATCTTTTCGCCCTTGGCCCGGGCCTCCTCGATCGTGCCGACGTTGAAGAACGCCTGCTCGGGCAGATCGTCGTGCTTGCCTTCGAGGAGCTCCTTGAAGCTGCGGACGGTGTCGGCGACCTTCACGTACACGCCATCCAGGCCGGTGAATTGCTTCGCGACGTTCAGCGGCTGCGCCAGGAATCGCTGGATCTTGCGAGCGCGGGCGACCAGCAGCTTGTCGTCATCGGAGAGCTCGTCCACGCCAAGGATGGCGATGATGTCCTGGAGGTCCTTGTACCGCTGGAGCACGCGCTGCACCTCGCGGGCGGTGTCGTAGTGCTCCTGCCCGACGATGAGCGGGTCGAGCGCACGGCTGGTGGAGCTCAAGGGGTCGACCGCCGGGTACAAGGAGAGCTCGGTGAGGTACCGCTCGAGCCGGATCGACGCGTCGAGGTGGGCGAAGGTCGTGGCCGGAGCGGGATCGGTGTAGTCATCGGCCGGGACGTAGACCGCCTGGAGCGAGGTGATCGAGCCCTTCTTGGTCGAGGTGATCCGCTCCTGGAGCTCTCCCATCTCGGTCCCGAGGGTCGGCTGGTAGCCGACGGCGCTCGGCATCCGTCCGAGGAGGGCCGACACCTCGGCACCGGCCTGGGTGAACCGGAAGATGTTGTCGATGAAGATGAGGAGGTCGCGCCCTTCCTCGTCGCGGAAGTACTCGGCGATGGTGAGGCCGGTGAGCGCGACGCGCAGGCGCGCGCCGGGGGGCTCGTTCATCTGGCCGAAGACCATCGCCATCTTGACGATGACGCCTGATTCGCGCATCTCACCCAGGAGCTGGGTGCCTTCACGGGAGCGCTCGCCGACGCCGCAGAACACCGAGTAGCCGCCGTGCTCGGCGGCGACGTTCCGGATGAGCTCCTGGATGACGACGGTCTTCCAGGTCCCGGCCCCGCCGAACACCGC
>DATLEG010000170.1:0-4458 GCA_035525465.1 Saccharimonadales bacterium (SeqCode) | reverse complement strand
ACGACGTTGCGAGCAGGCGGTCCTGGCGGACCGCGACCACGGCGCCGCCGGGGAGCGTGGACAGGGTCGTCACGCCGGGTCCGGCACGCTCGATGAGGGGCGCCCGGATAAAGACCGCGTGGAACGGAGCCGGTCCGAGCGATGGGACGTCGAGATCGGCCTCGAACGAATCGAGCTGGCGCCCGAAAGCATTGCGCCGCACGGTGAGGTCCATCGCCCCGAGGATCGGATGCGGATGACCGGGAACCTCCCGCGCGAGGAAGATCGCTCCGGCGCAGGTCCCCCAGACCGCCATGCCCGCCGCGATCCGCTCGCGCAGCTTGGGGATGAAGCCGTAGTGCTCGGCGAGCTTGCCGATCGTGGTGCTCTCGCCTCCGGGGATGATCAGCGCATCGATCGCATCGAGCTGCTCCGGCCGGCGCACATCGGTCGCGCTCGCCCCAAGCCGGGCGAAGGTCTCAAGATGCTCGCGAAAGTCGCCCTGGAGGCCGAGGACACCGGCGCGCAGATCAGTCACACCGGTGACTGACCGAACATCACCAGCCGCGGACGGCAAGCCGTTCGCCGGCCGCGAGGGTCTCGAGGGCGATGCCGCGCATCGCCTCACCCAGCCCGCGCGAGACTTCGGCAATGAGCACCGGATCGGTGTAATGGGTCGTCGCCTCGACGATCGCCTTCGCGCGGCGCGCCGGGTCGTCGGACTTGAAGATGCCGGAGCCGACGAAATTCCCTTCGGCTCCGAGCTGCATCATCAGCGCGGCGTCTGCCGGGGTCGCGATGCCGCCGGCGCAGAACAGGACGACCGGGAGCTTCCCGGCCTTCGCGATCTCCCGGACCAGGTCCGCAGGCACGCGGTACTCCGCGGCCTTGGCCACCAGCCCGGCGTCATCGAGCCCGGAGAGCTCCGCGAGGCCCTCGGTGATGGCGCGGATGTGACGGACGGCCTCAACGATGTTCCCCGTCCCGGCCTCGCCCTTGCTGCGGATCATCGCCGCGCCCTCGGAGAGGCGCCGGAGGGCCTCGCCCAGATCGCGGGCCCCGCAGACGAAGGGGACGTCGAATTTCCGCTTGTCGATGTGGAACGCCTCGTCGGCGGGGGTGAGGACCTCGCTCTCGTCGATGTAATCGACACCGATGGACTGGAGGAGCTGCGCTTCGACGAAATGCCCGATCCGGGCCTTCGCCATGACCGGAATGCTCACCGCCTCCATGATGTCCAGGATGAGCTGCGGGTCGCTCATCCGGGCGACGCCACCCTCCTTGCGGATGTCGGAGGGGACCCGCTCGAGGGCCATGACCGCCACCGCCCCGGCATCCTCGGCGATCTTGGCGTGCTCGGCGGTGACGACGTCCATGATCACGCCGCCGCGGAGCATCTGGGCAAGGCCCGACTTCACCGTCCAGGTCGCGGAGGGGGCCCCGTTTTCAGCCATGGAGAAGCCAATGGTAACGCCTGACCCCTAAAATCGGTACATGGGCGTGGTAGACGCGAACGTCCTCGTGCTCAATCTCGATTACCAGCCGCTGAACGTGTGCAACGTCCGCCGGGCGGTGGTCCTGCTTGATAAGCAGAAGGCCGTCGTGATCGAGCAGAACGGCCACATCGTGGCGAGCGAGCGGGCCCGGATCCCCTCCCCATCGGTCATCCGGCTCGCGTATCACATCAAACGCCCCAGGCCGGTGGTGAAGATGACGCGCAAAGAGGTCCTCGTGCGCGACGACCACACCTGCCAGTACTGCGGGAAGCGGGGCCATGACCTGACCCTCGACCATGTCATCCCGCGCCACCGCGGAGGCGAGCACACCTGGGAGAACGTCGTCGCCGCCTGCAAGGCCTGTAATCACCGCAAGGGCGGACGCACGGTGAAGGAATCCTCGATGACGCTCGCCCGCCAGCCGTTCCGGCCGCCATCCACACCCAGCTACCTGTTCTCCTCGTATATCCGCTCGGGCGAGCGCCAGTGGTTCAAGTTCCTCGGGGTCGAGGACGCGTCCGCCGCCGCATCCTGACGGGCTGGCATCCGAGTTGCGCTCTAGGTCCGCCCGATGAAGCTGCTATTCACCAAACGCGGCTACGGCCCGATCGGCGGCTCCGAGAGCCTCGCCTACCAGTTCGCCACCCGGCTCGCCGCGCGCGGGCACGACGTCCGGGTCGTCTGCGCCTGGCCCTCCGAGAAGGAGAAGACCCGGTATCGCGGCGGGTCCTTCTCGCCGACCATCCACGACGACCACCGCGTGTTCAGGGACCGGGGCGTCGAGGTCGTCCAGGTCCGCCCACGCGGCGGCATCCTGGGCATGGCCGCGGACGCGACGACGCTCGTCGATCTCATGCGCGGTGATCTCCTGGAGCGCTATGCCCAGGATCGCGAGCTCATCCACAACGTCGGGCGCGAATACCTCGATAGCTCCATCCATGTCGCCGAAGAGCTGGCCCTCCCGCTGGTGCTGACGCCGCTCGCGCATCCAGGGCAATTCCACGGAGGCGACGCGCCGTCGGATCTCGCGCGCTACCAGCGCGCCAGCGCGCTCACGACAATGACCGATTGGGAGCGCGACTGGTATGTCGGCCAGGGGATCGATCCGACCAGGGTGATCACGACCGGCATGGGACCGAATGCCACCGGCGAGGGCGACGCCAAGCGATTCCGCGCGGCCCACCACATTCCCCCGCACGCGCCGATCGTCCTCTTCATCGGACGGAAAGAGCGGTACAAGGGGTTCATCCAGCTCCTCGATGCGAGCGAGACCGTCTGGCGGACCCATCCCGACACGAGGTTCGTGTTCATCGGCGTTCCCGGCTTCTACTCGGCCTTCTTCGACGACTTCGCGCGCTATCACGATGAACGGATCGTCCACCTCGAGAACGCCCGGGCGGCCACCAAGGCAGACGCGCTCGAAGCCTGCTCACTCTTCGCGATGCCGTCGCTCCACGAGACCTTCGGACTGGGTTACCTGGAGGCCTGGCTCCATTCCAAGCCGGTCATCGGTGGGGACATCCCGGCGATCCGCGACGTGATCGACGACGGCGTGGATGGGATCTGTGTGCGTCAGCGTGCGGACGCGGTCGCCGCGGCGGTCCTGCAGCTGCTCGACGATCCGGCGGCGGCGGCGGCGATGGGCCGCCAAGGACGGGAAAAGGTCCACCGCCGCTGGAGCTGGGACACCGTCATCGACCGGGTCGAAATGAGCTACGCCCGCGCCGCCGCGGCGGTGGCGACCGCCGCGTAGCCGCGCGACCCCGCGTTAGCCTCGGCGGATGCGGATCGTCATCGCGAAGAAGCTGCTCTCCAGCGTCGGCGGATCGGAAGCCCAGGCCCGCGCCCTCGGGCGGGCCCTGGCCGACCGCGGGCACGCGGTCACCTTGCTCGGGATCCGCCCGGCCTGGCGGCGCCCCGGGATCCCCGAGGCGGTCTACGCGGCTCCCGCCGGCGATGTCGAGACGGTCGAGAACGGTCTGCGCTACGTCTTCGTCGCCAGCCCCGCGGCTGCCGTCGAGGCGCTGCTGCCGATATCCCTCGTCGCCAGCGAGCGGCTCGCACGCGCGTTCGCGGGCGCCCAGATCATCCACTCGCTCGCCCGGGAATGGGCCGGTCCCGCGGAACGGGCGGCGCGCGCGATCGGCGCGGCATTCATCGAGACGCCGCTCGCGCACCCCGGGCAACGGTTCTCCGGTGACGGGGGGAACGACATCGCCCGGTACGCGCGCGATGACGCGGTCCTGGCGCTGACCGAATGGGAGGCCGGCTGGTACCGCGGCCGGGGTGCCCGCAACGTCCTCGTCACCGGGGTCGGGCCGATCCTCGGCGCGCCGCTTCCCGTCCTGCCGGCCGATCCGCAGACGATCCTCTTCGTCGGGCGCAAGGAGCGCTACAAGGGGTACGACGCCCTTCGGGCGGCCGCGCCGCTGGTGTGGCGGTCCCATCCACAGGCGCGCTTCCATCTCATCGGGCAGCGCCGCTTCCTTGGTCCCCGGCCGCGTGCGGATCCGCGGTGGATCGAGCCAGGCGTCGTGAGCGAAGCGGAGAAGGCCGAGGCCTACGTGCGGGCGACGATCTTCTGCATGCCCTCGAGCCATGAGACCTTCGGACAGACGTATCTGGAAGCCTGGAGCGCGGGTCGGCCGGTCATCGCGGGAGACATCCCCCCCCTGCGGGAGGTCGTGCGGAACGGCGTCGACGGGCTCCATGCGGCCAACGAGCCGCGGGCGATCGCCGCCGCGATCCGCACCCTCCTCGATGACCCCGACGCCGCCGCACGCATGGGTGCGTCCGGTCGGGCGCGGATGAACGAGCGGTGGACCTGGGGCCAGGTCGCCGAGCGGACCGAAGCCGCGTACACGAGCGCGATGACGTTCCTACACTGACCACGATGCGGGCGGTGATCGGACAGCAGCGGCTCCTTGACCGGCTGGGTGCGCAGGCGTCCCGCGGCGAGGTCGCGCACGCCTATGGGCTCTTC
>DATLEG010000008.1:0-5490 GCA_035525465.1 Saccharimonadales bacterium (SeqCode) | reverse complement strand
GGCGGCGTCCGGACCGTAGTTCTCGTAGAACGGCTCAAGGACGATGACCTCGTCTCCCGGATCCACGATCGCGAGCAGCGTCGCGACCATCGCCTCGGTCGCGCCGCAGGTCACCGTGAGCATGCGCTCCGGGTCGACCTCCATCCCATAGAGCTCGCCGTAGGTCACAGCGAGCGCCGCCCGGAGGCGCGGCGCACCCCAGGTGATCGCGTACTGGTTGATGTCGGCGTCGATCGCCCGCTTTGCGGCGTCCTTCACGGCATCCGGCGCGGCGAAGTTCGGGAAGCCCTGCGCGAGATTGATCCCCCCGTGGGCCGCGTTCAGGCGGGTCATCTCGCGGATGACGGATTCGGTGAAGCCCGCGGTCCTGGTGGCGAGGGCCTGGCGCGAGATGATGCTCAATACCCGAGGGCCGGGTCCACGACGTTCAGGAGCGGCTCCCCGGCCTTGAACCGGCGAACGTTCTCGACGACCAGGGCGAGGGATCGCTCACGGACCCGGGGGGACGACCCGGAGACATGCGGAGTGATGATGACGTTGTCCAGCTCCCAGAGCGGGCTGTCCGCCGGGAGGGGCTCGACCGCGAAGACATCCAGCGCGGCCCCACCGATGCGGCGCTCGCGGAGCGCGGCGATGAGCGCCGGCTCGTCGATGATCGCGCCCCGGGCGATGTTCACGATCCAGGCCTGCGGCCGCAGGCGCGCGATGACCGCCTCTGACAGGAGCCCGCGCGTAGACGGCGTGAGCGCGCTCGTCACCGCGAGAAAGTCGGCCTCCTCGGCCAGATCGCCGAGCTGCTCCGGCGGCACGATCCGCTCCACGCCCGCGACGAGCCGGGACGCATCGCGCCGGACGCCAAGGACGCGCATCCCAAGCCCGGAGGCGAGTCGGGCGAGCTCGCCCCCGATGCTGCCGAGCCCGAGGATCACGAGCGTCGCGTCACGCAGCTCGGTGTGCTCGAGGTCGCGCTTCCACTCGTGTCGCGCCTGCGTCGCCAGGTGGGCGTGGACCCGCTTGCTCGCGGCGAAGAGCATCGCCACGACGTGCTCGGCGATCGGCACGTCGTACGCGCCGCTGTTATTCGTGAGCATCAGATCCGGACGGCCGGTGATCTCGGGGATGAGGAGGCGTTCGACGCCGGCCGAGATCGTGTGCAGCCAGCGGATCCCCGGGGCGGCCGCCAGGAGCGCGCGGGCCCGCTCGGCATCGGGGGGGATGAGGCCGACCTCGGCCCGCGCGACCGGATCCAGCGCGCCGCCCCGCTCGACGGTGATGACCTCGTCCTGCGGAAGCGCGTCGCTGACCGCCGCCCCCTCGACCGACCAGCCGGAGCTCAAGACCGCGATGGTCGTCACTGGTACACCGCCGCGGCCGGCGACGCCACCGCGTCGCGCAGCATCGACCGCTGCAGCTCGCTCATGTCCTCGGGGACGTCCGCTGGATCGAAGAAGCGGACCTCGAGGCTCTCGTTCGAACGGGTCGGCGCTCCACCGGTGACCGTCGCCCGAAAGAGGCAGATGTAGAAGTGATACGGCAACACGCTCTTGAAGAGCCGGTTGTCGTACACCCCCACGAGGCGATCTAGCCGGGCGACGAGCCCGGTCTCCTCGTGCAGCTCACGCAGGCCGTTCTCGGCCGGGGACGAGCCGACCTCGGCATATCCGCCCGGGAGTGCCCAGCGGCGGTTGTCGGAGCGCTGGATGAGCGCGACCCGGCCCTCCTCGTCGAACGCCGCCACCGTGCAACCGACCTTCGGGCTCACGATACCGACGTCCGGCAGGTACGGGCGCGCCGGACCGAGCTCGTTCGCCAAGACCAGCCCGGCAAGGGACTCGGCGATCCCCAGCGTCCGGGTGAACCGGTCGCGGTCGTAGGGATCGGTGGCGAACAGAAGGCCGGTCTTCGCCATGCCCGCGAGCTCGTGGGCCCAGTACCGCAGCTGCTCGGCTGGAGGCAGATCCATTCGTCGCATACTAGGGAGATGAACGGAAGGATCCTCGAGTTCCGCAGCGACACCTTCACCCTGCCGACGCCGGCGATGCGCAAGGCCATGGCTGACGCCGAGGTCGGCGACGATCAGTACGGCGAAGATCCGACGGTGAATCGGCTCGAGGTGCGCTCGGCCGAAGTGGTGGGCAAAGAGGCGGCCCTCTACGTCGGCAGCGGGATGCTGGGGAATCTCTGCGGCGTCCTCTCCCAGGCCGGCCGCGGCGATGAGGTGATCCTCGGCGACCTGGCGCACATCTACCAGAACGAGATGGGCGCCTTTACCGTCCTCGGCGGGCTCCACGGCCGGGTCGTGCCGAACCGGGAGGGGATGCCGGCGCTGGAAGACATCGAGGCCGCCATCCGTCCGGTGACCGGCCCCTACCCCAAGAGCGCGCTCCTCTGTCTCGAGAACTCGCACAACAACTGCGGAGGCTCGGTCATCGGCGCGGAGGAGACCCGTGCCGCCGCCGAGCTCGCCCACCGCTTCGGGTTGAAGGTGCATCTGGACGGCGCGCGCATCTTCAACGCCGCCGCGGCGCTCGGGGTCGAGGCGAGCGTCCTCTGCGCGCCGGTGGACACGGTCCAGTTCTGCTTCTCCAAAGGCCTCGGCGCACCGGTCGGCTCGATCCTCTGCGGTCCGGCCGAGACGATCGCGAAGGCCCGCAAGGTGCGCAAGCTCCTCGGTGGCGCCATGCGCCAGGCCGGCGTGATCGCCGCGGCGGCCCTGGTGTCGCTGGAGACGATGCGCGACCGGCTGGTGGAGGACAACCGCAGCGCGCGCGTCCTGGCGGACGGCCTGGCGGACATCCGTGGCATACGGATCGATCCCGCCCGCGTGGTGACCAACATCGTGTCCTTCGAGATCGACCCGACGGCGATGGACGCCGCCGCTTTCCAGCGGGCCTGCGCGGAACAGGGTCTCCGCCTCTCCCGCTACCTCGGGAGCTCACCCCGCCTGCGCATGGTCACGCACAAGGATGTGGCTGCCGACGACGTCCAGGCGGCCCTCGCGATCATGTCCGGCGTCCTCGCCGGCAGCCGCGAGGCGGCCAGCGCGGCCGACTAGGGACCGCGCCGCCTCCCGTACCCCCGCGCGTAGTACGACCGTCCTACCCGGATGGGGCTCGCCACCGGCCGCCTGGTTGGTAGGCTGAGCCCTGTGAGAACGCTCCTCCGCTATCTCGGAGACGAGGTCGGCCAGTCCATGGTCGAGCTCGCGCTCACCCTCCCGATCATGGTCTTCGCCCTCCTGGGCGGCGCCGACATGGCCCGCGCCTTCGCCCTGCAGATCGCGGTCGAAAATGGGTCGCGGGCCGGTGCGGAGTCCTTTGCCATCGACTCGACGCCGACCAATGTCGAGGCCCAGGCGGTCACGATCGCCGAGATCAACCGCACCCCGACAGCGAACGCGACGAACGCGAACGTCACGGTCACCAAGGCCCAGGGCGACGGGGTGACGGCGTGCGTGTCGCCGCCAACGGTCGCCACTCCCTGTTTCGTGAGCGTCCGGGTCACCTACCCCTGGTCCACGATCACGGCCTGGCCGCTCGTTCCGAACAGCGGGACGTTCGACCGCACGACCACGATCCGGACGTTCTATTGATGGCTGGTCTGATCGAGGCGATGGCGCGCTACGCGAAGGATGACGACGCTCAGTCGCTGGTCGAGTTCGCCCTGACCCTGCCGATCTTCCTCCTCGTCGTGACCGGGCTGTTCGACGTGAGCCGGGCGGTCTGGCAGGAGAACACGCTCGCCTTCGCCGCCCGCGAGGGCACCCGCTACGCCATCGTCCATGGGAGCGCCGGCGTCCCCCCGGTCGGGCCCTGCTCGACCCACCCCTGCCCCCGCAGCGGGACCGAGTTCACCAACCGCAACCTGCAGCTCATCGTCGATGCGGTGGTGAACAACGCGATCGGCGTACCCAACATCACGGTCGTGATCGATTACCTCACCCTGAACAACAACGGGCGGAACCAGTCCGTCAGCATCGATGCCACCGCGCCGTTCGTCCCGCTCCCCTCTCAGTACCTGCTCGGCGATGCCTTTCAGATCACGTTGCGCGGCGGATCACAGCTGGTGATCCAGAGGTGAGGAAGATGACCACGCTGCGACGGTTCTTCGGCCCGGACGGTCAGGGCGGCCAGGCGATCGTCATGGTGGCGATCACCTTCATGGCGATGATGTTCGTCGTCGGCCTCGCCGTCGATGCCGGTCAGCTGTTCGCGGCCAAGCGGAAGATGCAGGAGGCCGCGGACGCGGCGGCCTTCGCCGGTGCGGTGGTGCTCTATCAGGGCGGGACCACGGCCCAGGCCACCGCCGCGGCGGTCAGCGACGCCACCCGGAATGGATTCACCGATGGGGTGGCCAACACCACGGTCACCGCGATCTCTCCCCCCAACCAGGGGCTGTATAGCGGCGACGCGAATCACGTCCAGGTGACGATCATCCGACAGGTCCAGACCGCGCTCGTCCCGGCTCAGGCAGCGTTCAACCCGGTCCGGGCCTTCGGGGTCGCCGGGGCCGAGGCGCTGAACAACGGGTACGCGATCATGGCCCTCGACAGCGCCTGCACCTCCGGCGCCTTCAACACCTCATCGAACGAGAACGTGCACTTGTACGGTGGCGGGCTGCTGGTGAACTCCTGCAGCGGCACCGCCGTCAGCGGGCTGACCTCAAGCCAGGACTTCAAGATCTGCGCTCTGCCGCCCGCCGCCTGCACGCCGAACCCGTACGCGGTCGACATCGTCGGCACCGCGACCGGCAGCACCTTCCCGGCAGGTATCACGGTCCGCACCGGCATCGCGCCGAAGGCCGACCCCTTCGCCGGCTACCCGCGTCCCAGCGGGAAGAGCTACAACGGCAGCAACGACCTCCCCACGAACCCCGCGCCCATCGGCGGGAACCCGCCGACCTACCCCGAGGGCGTCTACACCACCGGGACGTTCGACAACCGCAACCTCTGTCACGGGATCTACATCCTGAAGGGCATCGGCTTCGGGGGTGACCTCGGGCAGGACACGACGCGCACCGATCCGAACACGAACACTCCGTGCGACGGGAAGGTGCTCATCTTCAACACCACGACGACCTGGCCCGCGTCCACCGCAGGTGCCTGCGCCAACATGGGGAGCTCTGGGAATCATCCGATCACGCTCGCCCCGATGGTCGTTGGGGTGTACGCGAACTTCGGGATCTACCAGGACGCCGCGTGCACGGCCGGTGACCTGCGGGTGGACGGTGTCGGGGCGATCAGCTTCGGTGGAACGATCTACATCCCGACCGGGAACGTCGTCCTCAACGGTAATCCGTCATCGATCCTGTCCGGCCAGATCATCGCGAAGGACGTGACGATCGAGAACGGCAACATGGACATCACCTATAGCGCCGGGAACACCGCGCAGCCGATACTCCCCCGCCTCGCCCAGTAACGCTCAGAGCCTGAGCTCCGCGGCGGCGAGCACCGGAGGGAGCGACCCGGTCGCGAGCAGGCCGTCGTGGAAC
>DATLEG010000246.1:0-3483 GCA_035525465.1 Saccharimonadales bacterium (SeqCode) | reverse complement strand
CGAGCACCGCGCCGATCGCCGAGACCCAGGACTCGTGGTCGTGCGTCGAGCGGAAGAACAGGAGGATCGGGTACGCGAGGTGACTCTCGAGCACCTGCGCCGACCAGCGCTCCCAGTCGGCGAAGACCCGGCGCAGCTCGCCGGAGTCGTGGTACCGGGCACAGGTCTCGAGCAGCACGACGCCGGACGGCGGTGCGCCCGCTCGCGCGTCGAGGGTGATGATCAGGATCTCCCGGCGCTGGAAATTGCCGTAGAGCGAGAACAGGTACGTGATCGTGAGCGCGACGATGCCCAGGCCGACGCCGCCCGCGGCGGCCGCGATCACCCGTGCGAGTGGCTCGACCGGGACGAAGTCGCCGTATCCGATGGTGAGGAGCGAGATCGCCGCGAAATAGAACGCCGTCCCGAGGTCGGGCAGCTGCGGCTGGATCGCTCCGCCAAGCGCATGCATCGCGAGCCCGAATCCGGCGATCAGCAGGACGATCCAAATGCCGAGGAGGAGCAGGACGACAGCCGGGCCAAAGAGCCCAAGGCGTCCCTCGCGCTTCGCCGGGTCCCCGGAATGCTCCGCATACGGACGCCAGACGCGCCAGCCCCAGCGCGTCAGCAGGCTTGCCGGCCGGAAGCGGCTGGGAGAGGGACGCGGGAGGACGACGGTGTTGAAGACGTCGTTCAGCACCCAGGCGATGAGCGCGAGACCGACGAGCGCCTCGATGAGCGGCACCGCGGGAGCCTAGCCTCCGGACGCGGAAGGGCGCGGCGCCCGGACGCCCGGACGCCGCGCCCAAGGATCGAAGCGCGCTTGGCCCTAGCTCTTGGCCGCGAGCTGGGCCCGGATCGTGCCGCTGGGGTGGACCTGGGAGTGGACATTGAAGTAGTAGTTCGCCGGGTTCGCGATGAGATCCAAGGCGACCTCGGGTGTGACCTTCAGATCGGACTTCGTGATCGATGTCCCACCGGTGGGAAGCGCGATCGGGTCGGCGGCCTTCAGGCCGGAGTCGACGACGGGGCTGCCGACGGTCTTCGCGTCGCCTTTATGGACGTGGGAGAGCGTGATGTTGGTCGTCGCCGGGAAGCCTTTCAGGACGATCTCGAACTTCGCGGTCGCGGCCGTGATCTGACCGTACGAGTCCTTCGTCGTGGTCAAGGTGACGGTCGCGGTCCCGCTGCCGCTTGCCTCGGCGTCGGTGACCGGCGGGATCTCGTTCCCCGGCTTGAGGTCGGCGGTGAACACGTAGACCGTCTGGGGGGTCGGCGCGGCGGTCGGGGCCGCCGTCGTCGCCGCGGCCTTTGGGGCCGTGGTCGCCGCGCCGCTCCCGGCGCCGCCACAGCCGGCAGCCAAGAGACCGACCGCTGCGATCGCGATCAGAACGCGCTTCATGCTCTTCTCCTCCAAAGCAGGCTTGGGCCTGCCGTTCGGAGGGCATACGTATGCCGGCCGCCGTTGGATGCCCGAACGGCCCAGGGACTACGAGGTCTTGCGGGGGTCCAGCGCGTCCCGGAGGCCGTCGCCGATGAAGTTGATCGACAGGACGGTGAGGAAGATCAGCGACCCGGGGAAGATCGCCCAGTGCGGCGCGCTGTCCAGGTAGTCCTTGGCATCGAAGAGCAGCCGCCCCCAGGTCGGCACGTCGCTCGGAAAGCCGAGGCCGAGGAATGACAGGGTCGATTCGGTCAGGATCGCGCCCCCGACGCCGACCGTGGCGGCGACCAGGACCGGGCTCAGGACGTTCGGGAGGATGTGGCGCATGATGATCCGGCCATCCTTCGTTCCCGTGGCGCGAGCCGCCTCGACGAACTCTTTCTGCTTCAACGATAGGAACGACGCGCGCACGAGCCGGGCGACCGGCATCCAGTTCAAGACCCCGATGACCGCGACGATCATGATGAAGATCCCGACTTCCGGGCCGAACGCCGCCCGCAGCGTGTCCCGGAACAGGTAGATGATCACGAGGAGGAGCGGGAGGATCGGGAGCGAGAGGAACAGGTCGGTGAACCGCATGAGCGGGTTGTCCAGCCTGTTGAAGAACCCGGCGAGCGCGCCGATCGAGGTCCCGAGGGTGATCGCCAGGAGCACCGACGTGAGCCCCACAGCGATCGAGACCCGGCCGCCGAGCATCGCCCGGGCGAGGATGTCGCGGCCGAGGTCGTCGGTCCCGAACAGATGCTCCGTGGACGGTCCGTTCAGGGCCTTGCTGAAGTCGATGATCGTCGAGGGCGTCCGGTAGACGAAGGGTCCGATGAGCGCGAACAGGATGAGCACCCCGAGGGTCACCAGGGCGGCCATCGCCAGCCGATGCCGGCGGAACTGCCACCAGGCATCGCTCCAGAGGGTCCGGCCCTTCCGCGCGGGAGCGGCCACCGCACCAAGCAGGGCCGGCTTCCCCAGGTCCGACGCCCGGGCCATCAGGAGTACTGGATCCGCGGATCGAGGACCGCGTACAGCACGTCGGCCACGAGATTGAACAGCACGACGAGCACGGCGAAGATGAGAAGGATCCCCGCAACGACCGGCGTGTCGCCATCCCCGATCGACCGGATGAGGAGCTCGCCGATCCCCGGGACGCGGAAGATCTGCTCGGTCACGATGGCGCCACCGAACACCGCCGGAATGCCGAGCGCGACCAGTGTGACCACCGGGATGAGGCTGTTGCGCAGGACATGCCGCACGACCACGAGCCGCTCGAGGATGCCCTTCGACCGTGCGGTCCTGACGTAATCGAGCGGCAGGTGCTCGAGCATCTCCGCGCGGGTGTAGCGGGCGATCGTCGCGGTATTGAACAGCGCGAGCACGGTGATCGGCATGATCGATTGCTTGATCTGGGCGATGAACGACTCGATCCCGGTGATCTGCAGGCGCGAGTCGTAGATGAACGGGAACCAGCGCAGGTTGATGCTGAACAGGAGGATGAGGAGCAGGCCGGTGAAGAATGTCGGCACCGAGAATCCGATGAACGCGAACGTCGTCGCGAGGTGATCGAACATCGAGTAGCGCTTGACCGCGGACACCATCCCGATCGGCACGGCGATGAGGACCCCGATGACGTACGCCACGCCCACCACCGCCAGGGTGTTCGGCAGCCGCTCGAGGATCAGCCCGATGACCGGCGTATGGCTCATGAAGGAGTAGCCGAAATTCCCGGTGGCAAGCGAAGTGACCCATTTCACGTACCGGATCGGCCAGGGATCGTCGAGGCCGAGCGAATGGCGGATGTTCGCGCGCACCTCGGGCGGGACGCGCGGGTCCGCCCCGAACTGCGCGAGAGGATCGGTGGGGGCGAGTGCCAGGATCGCGAAGATGACGAAGCTGATGACCGCGATCGTCGGGATCGCGATGAGGAGGCGCCGGACGATGTAGCGGCCCATGGTCACCGGCCTCCCAACGGACGGGGCGGTCCGGGGAGTGCGGCGGATCGCTCCGCCGCACTCCCGTACCCCGTCAGCACTGCTTGGACGCTATTTGTACCAGTCCGCCACCTGGTA
>DATLEG010000241.1:0-7055 GCA_035525465.1 Saccharimonadales bacterium (SeqCode) | reverse complement strand
CGAGGCGCTTGCCGGCTTCGCCGCCGCCGCGGCGGTCGAAGGGGTCCGGTTCCTCGAGCACACCGCGGCCACCTCGCTCATCGTCGAGGATGGCGCGGTCCGGGGGATCCGGACCGCGTCAGATGAGCTGCGGGCCGACCGGGTGCTCCTGGCCACCGGCGCGTGGACCGCGGCGCTCGCCGCGACCGCCGGTGTGCAGGTGCCGATCTGGCCCTACCAGCGGTCGATCCTCGAGGCGGCGGGCCCGTTCCCCACGCTCACCCGCATCCCGCTGGTGGTGGAGTGGGAATCCGGGTTCCACTTCCGGCCGTACACCAAGCGGGGCGGCGCCGCCCAGCGGTTCGCGATGCCCAATCTCACCGCCGATGGCGGCGCCGAGAAGGGCCCGACGGGGGCGCCGAAATCGTTCGATCCACCGGCGTTCGCCGAACCGGTGGTCCCGGCGGCACTCGAGCCCTGGGTCCGGGCCCGCGCCGCCTGGCGGATGGCGCCCTTCGCCGACCTCGAGATCACCGATCGCTGGGCCTGCAATTACGAGATGACCCCCGACGACCATCCGATCGTCGGCGCGGTGCCGGACGTCCCGGGGCTCTATCTCGCCGCCGGCTTCTCCGGTCATGGCTTCATGCACGCACCGGCGACGGCGCAGCTCATCGTCGAGGAGATGCTGGACGGGAAGGCGACGACGATCGATATCAGCGATCTCTCGATCGAGCGGTTCCGCTCCGGCCGCCGTCCGTTCGCCGCCGCGGTCCTGTGATCGTCCGGCGACTTCAGGGTCTGGATGGCGCCCGCGACGCGACCGGCACGGCGGTGATCATCGACGTCTTCCGCGCGTTCACCACGGCGGCCTTCGCGATCGCGGCCGGCGCGCGTGAGGTCGTGCTCGTGGGCGATCATGAGCAGGCCCTTGCGCTGAAGGTCAAGGATCCGACGCTCTTCCTGACCGGCGAGATCGGCGGAAGACCGATCCCCGGGTTCGACCTGGGCAACTCCCCGTCGGCGATCGAGGGGCTGGATCTCGCGGGCCGCCGCGTCGTGCAGCGCACGAGCTCCGGGACCCAGGGCGTCGTCGCCGCCGCGGCAGCGACCGAGGTCGTCCTGGGAAGCCTGGTGATCGCCGGCGCGACGGCGCGGTATCTCGGCGATCGCGACCTCGTCTCGCTCGTGGCGACCGATGTCGAGCGCGCGGACGCCCGCGAGGACGAGGTCTGCGCCGCGTACCTTGAGGCGCTCCTTCACCGGCGCCCGGTCGACCCGCCGATCATCACGCTGATCGGTGACCGCGAGGGTTGGCCCGACTGGTTCCCCCGTCGCGATGCGGAGCTCGCCTGCGAGCTCGACCGGTTCGCCTTCGCCCTCCCGGTCACTCGGGAGGACGGTCTCCTCATCGCCCGGCCGGTATTCGTGTAGGACCGGCCAGTGGGGTGCGCTCGCCGACCGGTCGGGCGGGCTAGCATCGAACAGTGCCTCGCGTCCTCCTCACCGGCATCACCGGATTCGTCGGCAGCCACCTCGCGGAGCGCCTGCTCCAGAGCGGCGACGAGGTACACGGACTCGCCATCGAGGAGCCGCCGTACCCACATCTGGAAGCGATCGCCTCGCACATCGACATCCACCGCGCCGACCTGGGGGACGCGGCGAGCGTCCGGGCAGGGGTCGACGCGGCCCGGCCGGACGCCGTCATCCATCTCGCCGGCCAGGCGATCCCGTCCCTCGCCCAGCGCGACGTCGCGGGGACGATCGCGGTGAACGTCGTCGGGACCGCGACGGTCCTCGATGCGATCGCGGCGTATCCCGGAATGCGCCTGGTCTATGCCTCGAGCGCGGATGTCTACGGCGACCCGGAGCGGATCCCGGTGGATGAGGACGCGCCGCTGCGGCCGACCAACGTGTACGCCGCGACGAAGGCCGCGACCGAGGCACTGGTCCGCGAATTCGGCGACCGCGGCAGCAACCCGTCGGTGATCCTGCGTCCGGTGAATCAGAACGGTCCGCGCCAGCACCCCGGTCTCGCCGCCTCCGGCTTCGCGAAGCAGATCGCCCAGGTCGAGGCCGGGCTCACCGAGGCCGTGATCCGGCATGGCCGGCTTGACGCGGCCCGGGACTTCCTGGATGTCCGCGACATGGCCAGGGCCTATGCCGCCGCGCTGCGCCTGGAGCCCGCCCGGACCGAGACCTACAACGTTGGCACGGGGATCGCAGTGACGATCGACCAGGTCCTCCGGATCCTGGTCGGGCTGGCGCGCGTCCCGGTGCGCACCGAGCTGGACCCGGAGCGCGTGCGGCCGGGCGACGCGACCGAGATGGCGGTCGACGCCGCCCGCTTCCGCGCGGCGACCGGCTGGGCCCCCCAGATCCCGCTCGAGCGCTCCCTGGCCGACCTGCTCGACCATTGGCGCGCCGCCGTCGCCGATCCGTCCACCCACTAGCGAGAGAAAAGAGGACCAGATGCCCAAGATCGTGTTCGGGACCGATGGCTGGCGCGCGCGGATGGCCGACGCCTACACCTACGACGCGGTGCGGGTCTGCGCGAACGGCGTGGCCGAGTGGGTGACCGCCCACGGCGGCGCCGACCAGGGCGTGGTCATCGGCTTCGACCGCCGCTTCTCCTCGGAATTCTTCGCCCAGGCCGCGGCGGAGGTCGTCGCGGCGCACGGGGTGAACGTGCATCTGGCGAGCGCGGCCGCGCCGACGCAGTCCTTCTCCTGGGCGACGATGCGCAAGAAGGCGAAGGCCGGCATCGTCATCACCGCCAGCCACAACCCCTGGATGGACAACGGCTTCAAGGTGAAGGCCGAGACCGGTGCGGCGGCGGGCCCGGACATGCTCAAAGAGATCGAGGCGATCATCCATCCACTGGAGGACACGCCCGAGAAGGTCGCCCGGATACCGTTCGCCGAAGCCCAGCGGAAGGGCCTCGTCGACATCTTCGATCCGGCGCCCGATTACCTGGCGCGCGTCGGTGAGCTCTTCGATCTCGAGGCGTTCAAGGGGGCCGGCTACACGCTCCTTTGTGAGCCGCTCTATGGCTCGGCCGGTGGCTACTTCCCGCGGCTGCTCGGTGGCGGGAAGACGAAGGTCATCGAGATGCACGGTGAGCGCAACCCGTACTTCGGCGGGGTGAATCCCGAGCCGATCCGCCCGAACATCGACGAGTTCCTGCGGCGCATCCCGCTCGAGGGTGCGGATGTGGGACTCGCCGTGGACGGCGACGCCGACCGGGCCGGCCTGGGGGATGAGAAGGGCGAGTTCGTCACCACGCTCACCCTCTACGCCCTCCTCATGTGGTACCTCTGCGAGATCCGCGGGCTGCGGCAGCCGGTGGTGAAGACCGTGAACATGACCTCGATGGCCGACCGCCTTGGTGAGAAGTACGGCGTGACCGTCCACGAGGTCCCGGTGGGCTTCAAATACATCGGCCCGAAGATGCAGGAGACGAACGCGATGTTCGGCGGCGAGGAGTCCGGTGGCTTTGGCTTCCAGATGCACCTTCCGGAGCGCGACGGCATCGTCGCCGATCTGTTCATCCTCGACTTCATGCTGAAGACGAAGAAGACCCCGTCGCAGCTCGTCGCCGAGCTCATGGACCTCGCCGGGCCTTCGTTCTATCTGCGCCGCGACCTCCATTTCGACGCCGCGACCTACGGAGCGACCAAGGAGCGGATCATGGGCACGCTCGGCGGCTCCAGCCCGGCCACGATCGCCGGGCGCGGGGTCACCCGGACGGTGCAGCTGGACACGAAGGACGGCACGAAATTCTTCCTCGATGACGGATCGTGGCTGCTCGTCCGTCTCTCCGGCACCGAGCCGCTGGTGCGGGTCTACGCCGAGACGCGGACGCAGGCAGAGATCCAGCCGATGCTGGACGCGGGCGAGAAGATGATCCGGGAGGCGAAGTAGTGGCAGACGTCGACAGCACCGTGATCGAGAGCGTCGAGGCGATCCGGGCCGCGGATCCCGGGAACATGCTCGACCGGGTGAAAGAGCTTCCGCAGCAGGTCCGGGATGCCTGGAAGATCGCGCAGGCGGCTACGCTCCCGCCGCACTTCGGGGACGTGCGCAACATCACCGTCCTCGGCATGGGCGGCTCGGCGATCGGCGGCGAGTTCGCCGGCGCGCTGCTGCTCGACGAGCTCAAGGTGCCGCTCGCGGTGCACCGGGACTACGGTCTGCCGGCGTATGTCGGCCGCGACTCGCTGGTCATCGCCTCGTCCTTCTCGGGAAACACCGAGGAGACCCTGTCCGGGCTCGAGGAGGCCCGCAAGCGCGGCGCGAGGATCATCGGGATCACCACCGGCGGGAGGGTCGCCGAGCTGGCGAAGACCTACGGCTTTCCGCTGATCACGTTCGACTACAAGGCCCAGCCGCGTGCCGCTCTCGGCTATTCCCTCGCGATGGTGCTAGGCGTGCTCTCCAAGCTCGGGTTCGTGAAGGATGCCGGTGCGGAGATCGACCAGGCGCTCGCCGACCTCGCGAAGCTCGAGGAACGGGTGCACGAGGGTGCCAAAACGAACGACGCGAAGAAGCTCGCGATCCAGCTGTATGGCAAGGTGCCGGTCGCGTTCGGTGCCGGGGTCATGGGGGTGATGGCCCGGCGGGTCAAGGATCAATGGAACGAGAACGCCAAGAACTGGGCGGCGTACGACGTGATGAGCGAGCTGAATCACAACGCCGTGGTCGGCTTTCCGCATCCGCCCGCGGCGCGGGAGGCGCTGGTCGTCCTGCTGCTGCGGAGCGCGCGCGACAACGCGCGCCATCAGGTCCGCTTCGAAGTCACCCGCGAGCTGTTGGATCAGGCCAACATCCCGCATCACACGCTCGAGTTCCCGGGGAGCTCGATGCTCTCGGAGGTCCTCCAGATGGTCCTGTTCACCGACTACGTGTCGTTCTACGTCGCGCTCCTGAACGGCGCCGATCCGTCACCGGTGAAGTCGATCGATTACCTGAAGGACCGTCTCGCGAAGGCGTGACCGCGACGTTCCACCCACCCCCGGAGTCCGCGTTCGCGCATTGTCCGCGGGACGGCACGCCGCTGCGCCCGACGCGGATCGACGGCCGGGACCGGCCGGGCTGCCCGCGGTGCGGTTTCGCGGACTTCATGCATGTGCAGATCGGATCTAACTGCCTGGTGGAGCGCGAGGGCACGGTGCTGCTGCTTCGCTTGAATTACGGCCCGCGCAGCGGACGGTGGGCGCTCCCGGGCGGCCTTGTCGAGAACGATGAGACCCTCGAGGAGGCCGCGATCCGGGAGACCCGCGAGGAGTCCGGCTTCGACGTCGCCCTCGATGGGCTGCTGGCCACCTGGATGCGTCCGGGGTTCCCGATCCTGGTCGTCACCTACCGCGCGCACATCACCGGCGGCGAGCTGCGGATCGCGCCGGACGAAGCGTCGGAAGCCGCGTTCTTCCCCAAGGCCGAGCTCCCGCCGCTCGCCGAGATCGCCTGGCCTTCCACGGTCCACGGCCTCGACGCCTGGAAGGCCTTCGAGCCGGCCCACCCCTAGACGACCGCCGCCGCGTAGGCTTCGCCGATGCTCATCCACCGCCACGACGCGGCATATTCGCCCGACGAATGGCGCGCCTTTCTCGCCACCCGTGATTTCGGCGAGCTCGTCGCCGGCGGCCGGGATCGCGAGGTCCCGGTCATCGTGCCGACCCACTTCATCTACGACGGCGACGCGACCGTGCGCCTGCATCTCGCCCGCCCGAATCCGGTCTGGGAGGCTCTGGCCGAGAACCCGCTCGCGGTCGTCTCGGTCTACGGCGACTACACCTACATCCCGACCTCCTGGAACGCGAATGCCGGCACGCCCGCGGACCACGGCGTCCCGACCTCCTACTACGCCGCGGTCCAGCTCATCGTGCGCTGTCGTGTCGTCGACGACCACGAGGAGCTCGCGGCGCTCCTGACCGCTCAGCTGGCGCACTTCCAGCCGGAGGGCGGCCACGCGCCGGTCACGCCCGCTGCCGCGCCCTACGGCCCGCAGCTGGCGGGGATCCGGGGCCTGGTCTGCACGGTCGAGGAGACCCGGGCGAAGTTCAAATACGGAGGGAACAAGAGCGTCCTGCACCGCGAGCGCATCGCCGCGCACCTCGCCGGCCGGGCGCGACCGGGCGACGAGGCCGTCCGGGATCAGGTCCTGCGCCGCATCGCCGAGCTGCCCGCCCGCTGACCGGGCGGGCGCCTGAGTCCAAAATCGGGAGCGACCCCGAGGCTCCTATGCTCCCCCCGAATACGGCGCCGCCTGACGCCGATATGGAGCGGGAGGATCTCATGAACTCGAGCCTCATCTCCAAGATCGAGAAGGCCACCCGGTACGCGAAGGAGCCCCAGCGGGTCCAGATGCGCGGTCTCGAAGTCGACTTCCGTGGGGACAACGATTCGCACACCGTGCGTCTTGCGGGCGAAGAGTGGTCCTGCGGCTGCGATCACTTCCAGGTCCACGGGCTCTGCTCGCATGTCATGGCGCTGCAGAAGCTCTTCGCGGTCCACCTGGCCGAGAACGTCCGCTTCACCCAGGAGCGCATTCCCGCCGCGGTCTAACATCAGCCTGCGCCCGAACAGATCCAGCTCGGCGCGTCGCGACCTTCAACTGAATACGCGGATGTCCAGCGAAGCCGGTGCGATTCCGGCAGGGTCCCGCCACCGTAAGGACCGCTTGGTCCAACTCGGGTCGCCTGGTCATCCGCTCGCGGCCGACACACCTTCGCGAGAAAGGGTGAGCCAGAAATGCGTCCACGCATCGCGTTCCTCATCGCGACCCTCCTTTTCATCGCCTCCTGCGGGGGCACCGGCACGGCCGGCCCGAGCCCCTCCATCGCCGCCAGCGCGGCGCGGGTCGGACAGACGGCCCAGCCGGCGTTCCCGACGAGCATCACCGATTTCCAGAACCGCTCGGTCGCCATCTCCAAGCGCCCGGAGCGGATCATCTCCATCGGCCCCTCGAACACCGAGTTCCTCTTTGCCCTCGGCGCGGGTGACCGGGTGGCCGGCGTCGATGACTTTTCCGACGAGCCGGCCGCCGCGAAGACCAAGGAGCAGGTCGGCGGGGT
>DATLEG010000237.1:0-3753 GCA_035525465.1 Saccharimonadales bacterium (SeqCode) | reverse complement strand
TTCCCCGCGGAAAGCTAGCACCCGGCCGGGCGAGGCCCGCTATCGGGGCCGGATCAGTCCGCCACGGGCCGGCCGGCGATCACCGGCCACGGAGGTACCGTTCGAACAGCAGGACCGCGGCGAAGATCCCGAAGACCAGAGCCAGCTCTCCCCAGCCCCCGCGCTCGACCGCCGGCCGGACGACCACCAGCACGAAGAACAGCCCGAGGACCGCCCCGGCGGCGATGACGAAGCCGCGCGGCCTGCGGGCGGACATCAGGGCCTCACCGCGCGGAGGGCGGCTCCGGCTCGGTCGCGCCGAGCTGGTTCGGCTTGCGCCCGGCGAGGCGGCGCTTCACCCAGACGAGCGGGTCGTAGAACTCGGTGACGGTCCGCTCCTTGAGCGGGATGATCGCGTTGTCCGTGATGTGGATGTCCTCCGGGCAGACCTCGGAGCAGCACTTGGTGATGTTGCAGAACCCCAGTCCCGCTTTCCGGCGGATGAGATCCATCCGGTCGTTCGTATCGAGCGGGTGCATCTCGAGTGCGGCGAGGCGGACGAAGAACCGCGGTCCCGCGAAGGCCGTCTTGTTCTCTTCGTGGTCGCGGATGACATGGCAGGTGTCCTGGCAGAGGAAGCACTCGATGCACTTGTGGAACTCCTGGACCCGGTCGACGTCCTCCTGGTACATCCGCCGCGTCCCATCCGCTTCCTTCGGCTTCGGCTTGAATTCGGGGATCTCCTTCGCCTTCTCGTAGTTGTACGAAACGTCGGTCACCAGGTCCTTGATCACCGGGAAGGTCTTCATCGGGGAGACGGTGACCGTCTCGCCCTCGGGGAAGGTGTTCATCCTCGTCATGCACATGAGCCGGGGCTTCCCGTTGATCTCGGCGCTGCAGGAGCCGCACTTGCCGGCCTTGCAGTTCCAGCGGACGGCCAGGTCCGGCGCGCGGAGCGCCTGGACCTGATGGATGACATCGAGGACGACCATCCCTTCGCCGGAGGGCACTGTGTACTCCTGGTACGCGCCACCGCTCCGGTCCCCGCGCCAAAGCCGCATCGTGACGTCGGTCATTCCTTCGCCTCCACCAGCGCGCGCAGGTCATCCGGCATCGCCGGGAGGGGTTCGGTCGTCAAGGTGAGCGCGCCGCCCCGCCGGCGCGTCACGACGTTCTTCTTCGCCCAGTCGGCCGACGGCTTCGGGAAATCCTCACGGGTGTGGCCGCCCCGGCTCTCCTGGCGCAGGAGCGCGGAGCGCGCGCAGGCCTCGGACACGGTGAGCATCGAATGCAGATCCAGCGCCAGATGCCACCCCGGGTTGAACTGCCGGTTCCCCTCGACCCGCACGCGCGCGAGGCGCTCCCGGAAGCCGGCGAGCCGCAGGGTCGCCTCTTCGAGCTCCGGTGCGGTGCGGATGATGCCGACGAGCGCCTGCATGCAGTCCTGAAGATCGGCGTGGATCGCGTAGGGATTCTCGTCGCCGTCGGTCTCGAAGGGGGCGAGCATGACGCGCGCCGCCTCGGTGACCTCGGCCTCGTCGACCGCCGCGGCCGCGGGGATGCCGGCGGCGTGCTCCGCCGCGGCCAGTCCCGCCCGGCGCCCGAACACGAGCAGGTCCGAGAGCGAGTTCCCGCCGAGGCGGTTCGCGCCGTGGAGCCCGGCGGCCACCTCGCCCGCGGCGAACAGGCCGGGCACCGTGGTCGCGGCCGTGTCCGCCTCGACCCGGACTCCGCCCATGACGTAATGGCAGGTCGGCCCGACCTCCATCGGCGCGGCGGTGATGTCGACGTCGGCCAGCTCCTTGAACTGCACGTACATCGAGGGCAGGCGCTTGCGGATGTAGTCCGCCGGCCGCCGGGAGGCGATGTCCAAGAACACGCCGCCGTGGGGGCTGCCGCGGCCCGCCTTGACCTCGCTGTTGATCGCCCGGGCGACCTCGTCTCGGGGAAGGAGATCGGGGGTCCGGCGGTTGGCCTTCTTGTCGGTGTACCAGCCGTCGGCCTCCTGCTCGGTCTCGGCCGTGTCGGCACGGAAGAATTCCGGGACGTAGTCGAACATGAAGCGCTTGCCGTCGGAATTCTTCAGCGTGCCACCGTCACCCCGGACACCCTCGGTCACCAGGATCCCGCGCACGCTCGGCGGCCAGACCATGCCGGTCGGATGGAACTGCACCATCTCCATATCGATGAGGTCCGCGCCGGCGTCGAGCGCCATCGCGGTCCCGTCGCCGGTGTACTCCCACGAGTTCGAGGTGATCTTCCAGGCCTTCCCGATACCCCCGGTCGCCAGGACCACCGCCTTGGCGGAGAAGAGGACGAACTTCCCGCTCTCCCGCCAGTAGCCGAAGGCCCCCGCGACCCCACCCGATGCGGTCAGGAGCCGCTGGATCGTGCACTCCATGAAGACATCGATGCCCTTGTGCACCGCCTGCTGCTGGAGCGTTCGGATCATCTCGAGCCCGGTGCGGTCGCCGACGTGGGCCAGGCGGGCGTAGCGGTGGCCGCCGAAGTCCCGCTGGAGGATGAGCCCCTCCTTGGTCCGGTCGAACATCGCGCCCCACTCCTCGAGCTCGAGGACCCGGTCCGGTGCCTCCTGCGCGTGGAGCTGGGCCATCCGCCAGTTGTTCAGCAGCTTTCCGCCCCGCATCGTGTCGCGGAAGTGGACCTTCCAGTTGTCCTCGGCCCAGACGTTCCCCATCGCGGCGGCGATCCCACCCTCGGCCATGACGGTGTGCGCCTTGCCGAGGAGCGACTTGCAGACGAGGGCGGTCTTTGCACCGCGGGCCGAGGCCTCGATGGCCGCGCGGATCCCGGCGCCGCCGGCGCCGATCACGACGACGTCGTAGTCGTGGCGCTCGTACGCGGCGGTCAAAACACCAGCCTCGGGTCGACGAGCACGCCGGAGGCGACCAGCCGGATGTAGAGGTCGGTAAGTCCGACGACGATCAGGCTCGCCCAGGCCCAGCGGTTATGGCGCGCGTTCAGCCGGTTCGAGATGGCCCAGAGCCGGTAGCGCAGGGAGGCCCGGTGGAACGAATCGAGGTATCCGCCGACCAGATAGCGCGCCGAGTGGCAGCTCAGCGTGTAGCCGCTGAGCAGGAGCACGTTGGCCAGCATGATCACCGATCCGAGGCCGATCCCGAGATGCCCGTCAAAGCTGAACGCCTGGATGGTGTCCCACCAGAGGATCGCCAGGACCACCACCGCGAGATAGAGCGCATAGCGATGGATGTTCTGCAGGATGAACGGGAATCTCGTCTCGCCGCTGTAGGTCTTGCGCGCATCGGGAACCGCGCACGCCGGTGGCGAAAGGAAGAAGCCGCGGTAGTACGAGCGGCGGTAGTAGGAGCAGGTGACCCGGAAGGCGAGCGGCGATCCGACGATGAGGATCGCGGGCGAAAGGTTCCACCACGAACCGAGAAGCGGCAGCGTCGGGTGCACGCAGTTCTGGGACAGACAGGGCGAATAGAACGGCGACAGATACGGATCGGCAAAGTAGTTGGCGTTCTGGAAGCTCGCCCAGGTCGCGTAGAGGACGAAGCCGCCGAGGATCGTCACGTAGAGGAGCGGCTCGATCCACCACGGATCCTTCCGCTCGACCCGCTGGCCCACTCCCCGCACGCCGGATGTCGCTGCCACTGCGCGCTCACGCTAGGCGGCGGGACGCCAGCTGGCAAAGTCATCGATGTTCTGAACTTGATAGCCAATGGCTATGACCAGCGCTAGGCTGCGGAGATGGAGCTCCACCAGCTGCGGTATTTCGTCGCCGTTGCC
>DATLEG010000221.1:0-2646 GCA_035525465.1 Saccharimonadales bacterium (SeqCode) | reverse complement strand
GCCCCGCGATCCCGGCGATGGCCAGATAGCGGAGCCCGCGGCGCATCAGTCCGCTCCAGTGCCGGCTGCACCGGTGCCGGGCGCGGCCGCCGCGCCGACCGCCGCAACGGTCCGGGCGGGCAGGGCACGGCGCCCGGGCGGCGGCCAGGCCGCGATGAGCGCCCCGAGTCCGACGATGCCCCCGCCCAGCCAGAGCCATGAGACCAGGGGGATCACCCGCACCCGGATCGTCGCCCAGGCGTGCCCGCGCACGTCGTACGCCGCGAGGATCGTGTAGATGTCGCTTCGCGGGCCCGCGCCGATGCTCGGCGCGCCGATCGCCTGGCGGCTGTTGGGGTAGTCCACGAGCGCGGGGTGCAGCCGCTCATTCGCGCCGTTGCCGGTGACGACCAGGTCGGCGACCGTCTGCGCGCGCTGTGGCTCGACGACATCACGCAGGCCGGTGAACAGGACGGTGTGGCCGCCGACCTCCAGGCGGTCGCCCGGGGCGAGGGTCCGCTCGACCTCGGTCGTGCCCGCCTGGCTCGCGGCGATCGCCACGACGACGATGACGATCCCAAGGTGCACGACGTACCCGCCGTAGCGGCGGCCACTACGCCGGAACAGATTCGCGATCGCGAGGGTGGTGCCCTCGCCGTGGAGCGCGCGCCGCGCCCGCGCCCCCCGCGCGAATTCCTGGCCGATCGTCGCGGTCACGAAGGCGGCGAGCGCGAAGGTGAGGGTCGGGGCGATGCCGGTGTATCCGGTGAGCACGCCGGCGACCGCGCCCATCGCCCCGGCGATGAGCGGGATGGTGAATTGCCGCTCCAGCGTGGCGCGCGAGGCGCCGTGCCAGGGGAGCTGCGGCCCGACGCCCATGAGGAACAACAAGGCCAGGCCGATCGGGACCTCGATCCGGTCGAAATAGGGCGCGCCGATGGACAACTGCGCGCCGGAGAGGGCCTCGGCGATGAGCGGGTAGAGCGTGCCGAGGAGGATGGTGAATGTCGCGGCGACGAAGAGGACGTTCTGGAACAGGAAGATCGCCTCGCGGGAGAGCGGCGCGCCGATCGTCCCGCGGTCGCCGAGGTCCGCCGCTCGGTACAGCAGCAGCCCGACGCCGAGGACGAGGATGGCGACGAGGTAGCCGAGGAGGAGCGGACCGATCGCGGACTGGGTGAAGCTGTGCACCGAGTTCACGACGCCGCTCCGGGTGAGGAAGGTGCCGAGGATCGTGAGGGCGAAGGTCGCGATCACCAGCGACAGATTCCAGAACCGAAGCAGCCGTCGCTTCTCCTCGACCATCACCGAATGGAGGTACGCCGTCCCGGTGAGCCAGGGCATGATGGCAGCGTTCTCGACCGGATCCCAGGCCCAGTAGCCGCCCCAGCCGAGGACGGCGTACGACCACCATGCACCCGCGACGATCCCGACTCCCAGGAGGGCCCACGACGCGAGCGCGGCCTTCCGTGTCGCGGTGAGCCAGCGGTCACCGGTCTCCCCCAGGATGAGCGCCGCGATCGCGTAGGCGAAGGGGATGCTCGTGAGGACGTAGCCGAGATAGAGCAGCGGGGGGTGGAGGGCCATCAGGGGATGGTTCTGGAGCAGCGCGTTCGGTCCGCGGCCGTTCTCCGGGATCTCCGCGAGCCGGATGAAGGGATCGGCCGCGCTCACATCCAGGACGAGGAAGAACGCGAGCATCCCGAACAGCACGACCAGGGCGGTGCTCCCCAGGCGCGGCAGCGACCGGGTGCCCCGCCAGGCGACGTGCGCGGCCGCACCGGCGAGGATCGCGGTCCAGAGCAGGATCGATCCCTCGAGCGCGCCCCAGAGCGAGATGGCGCTGTAGAACGGCGGGGTCTCCCGGGCGTTGTTCAGCGCCACGTACCGGAGGCTGAAGTCGTGCGCCAGGAGCGAGCCGACCATGCAGAGCGCCGCGAGAGCGGCGAGCCCAAGGGCGCCGAGCGCGGCCCAGCGGGCGCTGGCGAGGGATCGCGGGTCGCGCCGCCAGGCCGCGTGCCCGGCGGCGGCAAGGCCCCAGATCGATAGAAGCAGCGCCGCGCGCAGCGCCCCCGCGCCGATGTCCCCGAGCACCGTGGTCAGGGCGCCCGGTGCGCGGGCGTCGCGGATGCGGTCGGCGCCGAATACTGCTCGTCGTGCTTGGCGATCACCTGGGTCGCCCGGAACGTCCCGTCCGCGGCGAACGAGCCCTCGACCACCGCCCCCGCGCCCTCGCGCAGCAGCCCCGGGGGCGCGCCGTTCCCGATGACCTGCACGGTGACGATCCCATCGCCGATGGCGAACCGCAGATCCCGGGTCGCCGGGTCATAGCGGAGCGACCCGGCGACGACCTGGCCGCCGAGCCGGGCGGTCTGCCCGGCGGCGATATGCCGGTCACGGGCTTCGGTCGGGGTGAGGTAGTAGACCGCCGCGTTGGTGAGGCCCTGCGTAGCGAAGTATCCGATGAGCACGGCGACCGCGAGGGCCGCGAGGAGCAGCACGCGCCTCCCGCCGAGCCGGCTACCCGCTCCGACCACCGTCGTTCCCGCGGAGGAAGAGCGACGCGAGGTAGAGGCCAAGGGTGCCCCAGCAGATGACGAAGGCCGCGACGAGGTAGCCCGCGTTCTCGATGTTCACTTACCCTCGTGCCGCGAGCAGCCGCTGCTG
>DATLEG010000163.1:0-8049 GCA_035525465.1 Saccharimonadales bacterium (SeqCode) | reverse complement strand
CCGACCCGCACCGAGCGTCTCACCCTTCAGACTTCGACCGGTCCCGATCCGGCCGATCCGCGTTTCGTGGTCGTCGCCCTCCCCGCTCCCTGACGCCGGCCCGGCATGTAACAGGTGCGGAGCGGCCGCTGCCGGATCGGTCCAGTGAGGTAACAGGAACGTATCGCGCATCGTGGGAAAGAAGGTCAGCCGAGCAAGCGGTCGTCCCGCACGGCATGTCCGCCCGGCTGACATCTCGGCCTGATCCAGACAGGTCGTGGAACCCGCCCTGCTCCGGGGTCCGAGGTGCCCGAACGGGCCGGCGATCCGCCGGACCCGGGGCCACGATCGTGGGGAGTTTCAGGCATGCATCTGCACATCACCATCGCCCGGGTGGGCACGCTGATCTTCACAGCGTTGTTGACCATCACCCTGCTGACCGCCGAGCGGACGCCCGCGGACGCGGCCACCGGGGTGAACGCGCAGGGGACGCAGCGAGCGGTCACCCTCGCCGCGCCGGCCGCCGCGCCGGTCGCCGATCTTCCCTTCGTTCCGGTCCTCCCCGCGCCCGATCCGGCCGTTGCCGTGCTCGGTTCGGAGACCGCTCCGGCCGCCGAGCCGGAGCCGGAGCCCGAACCGGAACCCGAGCCTGTCGTCGTGGTCCCCGCGCCGGTCGTGGCGGCCGCGCCGCCGCCCGCGGCCACGGACGGCTCCTACGTGCTCGCCTCCTGGTATGGACCGGGGTTCTACGGGAACCGCACCGCCTGCGGTCAGACCTACAGCCCGCAGATCGCGGGCGTGGCCCACAAGACCCTGCCGTGTGGCACGCTCCTGGTGCTGAGCTACGGCGGCCGGACCGTCACCGTTCCGGTCATCGATCGTGGTCCCTACATCGCGGGCCGCACGCTGGACCTGTCCAACGCGACACGAGGCGCGCTGGGGTGTCCGGACCTGTGCACGCTTCTCATGCAATACGCCCGCTGACCGGTCGGCTCAACCGCTCCAGGGACACCGCGACCGCGTTTCACAGAGAGCAGCCGACCGAGCGCCGGTACGGAACTTGCACGCTCGCTGGGCAGGCGGCGCGTCATCAGGGATGACGGGCCGAGCGAACGCAAGGAGTTGCTGCTGTGACGAAGAACAAGGGTGCGATGACCGTGGCCGAGGCGGGCCGCAAGGGTGGAGCGACCACCGCGCAGCGACACGGACCGGAGTTCTATGAGCAGATCGGCAAGAAGGGCGGCCGCACCACGGCGGCACGTCACGGCTCCGACTTCTACGAGCAGATCGGCAAGCAGGGCGGGCAGCGGGTCAAAGAGCTGTACGGCCCGCGTTTCTATGGTCGGATCGGCAAGATCGGCGGCGACGCCGTCTCCGAGAAGTACGGTCACGAGCATTTCGAGGAGATCGGCAAGAAGGGCGGCCAGAAGGTCGCTGAGCTCATCGCCCGCGGCCGGCAAGCGAGCTGACCACCTACCTCGACGGCACGCCCGGCGGCCGAACGGTCAAGCCCCAGCGCCCGCTTGACGGCTCCATCCCGTATCAAATCGGGCGGTCAGGTGTGGCTGCCCCATTGACACCGCGACGCCGCTTCGTATCGTCCGTTCCTGTACGCAGAGGGTCCGGCATGCGGATCGGCTGTACCGGCGAGCGAACACCCGCTCGCTCGGCAAGGAGAAGGAGCACGGTGGACGATCGCTTCAGCGCCCCGTTCGTCGCGGTCGAGTGGGAAGACATCACCGCCTACTCCCGCACCGCGCTCCCCGACGATTTCGAGGCGCTTCGGCTCCGCAAGCTGACCTGCGGCCTGCTCTGGCATGAGACCGACGAATATGTCGTCGTCGTCGGTGATTACGACATCACCAATGCCGGCAAGGACTATCGCCACAACGACTTCCACATCATTCCCCGCGGCGTGATCCGTCAGATGTCGATCCTCCGCCGCCCGGAGCTTGTGTCGCTCGAGGTCGAAGCCGCGAGCTGATCCTCAGCCGGTCCGGGTGCGCGCCCGCACCTCACCCTGCTCGTTCCGCAAGCCGCCGCCGATCCATCAGCGATGTTCCGGCTGCTCCTCCCGGCGCTCTGCCTTGGCGCCGGCTATCTCGCCGGACGCACCAGGCCGGCGACCGACCGGCCCGCCCGGACCGACCGCGGTGCCGGGCTTGCCCTGAGCGGACGCCGCCTCCAGATCCTGACCTGCGTCGCCGAAGGCCTCACCGACAAGCAGATCGGCTCGCGGCTGGGGATGGCGCCGACCACGGTGAAGACCCACCTGCGCCGGCTGCGCGATGAGACCGGCGCGCCCAATCGCGCCGCATTGGCGGCACTCGTGGCTCAGCTTGAGGCGGGAACGCCCTCAAGGCCCAGGCGGCCGGCGACGCTGCTGAGAGCGGTCACCACCTCGGCGACCAGCTCGTCGAACTCCAGGCCGAGGTCCGCCGCGCCGGCGAGCATCATCTCGCGGCTCACCGCGCGCGCGAACGCCTTGTCCTTCATCTTCTTCCGCACCGCCGCCGCATCGACGTCCGCGACCCGCCGGCTCGGGCGGACCAGCGCGACCGCGGTGACGAATCCCGAGACCTCGTCGACCGCATAGAGCGACCTTTCCATCGGCGTGATCCGCGCCACCCCGGTGTGGTCGCCGTGGCTCTGGATCGCGCGGACGATCTCCTCGGACAGGCCCGCGGCCTCGAGGATCGGTCGTCCGTTCTGGGGATGGCCCGCGGGGTCCTGCTCGTAGTCGAAGTCGTGCAGGAGCCCGGTGACCGCCCAGGTCTCCTCGCGGTCCGCCTCACCGGCCCGCCGTGCGAAATGGCGCATCGCCGCCTCGACCGCGAGGCCATGCTTGCGCAGGCTGTCCCCCTGGGTGTGGCGGCAGAGGAGCGCGAACGCTTCGTCGCGGCTCATGGCGGTCATCACCCGAGAGTATCCTCGAAGGAGATGATCGAGCTCACCCCCCTTGCCGCCGAGAAGCTGTCCGGCCTTTTGGCCGCCGATCGGGACCAGCGGGTGCTCCGGGTGTACGTCGCGGGCAAGAGCTGCTGCGGGACCCAGTACGCCCTCGCCCTCGATGCGGCCGCCGCTGAGGACGACGCGGTGGTCCACCGATCGGGCATCGATGTGGTGGTCGATCCGCGGAGCCTTCCGTTCGTGCAGGGCGCGACCGTCGATTTCGTCGATGCGCTGATGGGCGGAGGGTTCACCGTTCGCAACCCGAGCCAGGACGGCGGCGGGTGCGCGTGCGGGAAGCGCTAGCAACCCACCTCGTTCCCTGACCGGCTGCGGCTGCGGCCTCGTCATCGGGGCCTTGGGCGTCCTGGCCTATGTGCTGCTGTTCGGCTCGAGCGATCCGGGTGAGCCGGTCGCTCAGGCGGTGCGGCTTGCCGCGGTCACGCTCCCCGCGGTCGTGCTGCTGACACGCGTTCGTAGGTATTGGCGGCGCGCAGGAGCAGTGCCTCACCCCAGCGCCGGCTGACCAGCTGCAGTCCGATCGGGAGGCCGTGGGCGTCGCGGCCGCAGGGGATCGAGATCGCCGGCAGGCCGGTGAGGTTGAACGGCGAGGTGAGACCGGTGAGCCGGGCGGCGGCGGCCACCGCGTCAGCTCCCTCACGCAGAGGCGCGACGGTCGGCGTCGTCGGAAGCGCCAGCAGATCCAGGGTGTCGAACATCAGGTCGAAGGACCGGATCAGCTCGTCCCGGGTCCGTCGCGCGGCGGCGTACTCCGCGCCGGTCACGGCGAGACCCGCATCGATCCGGGCGGCGACATCGCGGCCAAAGTCATCCCGTCGCGACGCGAGCCGCTCGCGGTGGAAGGCCGCGGCGTCGCTGCCGAGGATCGTCCGCTGCGTCACGCGCAGCTCGTCGGTCCGGGGGAGCGTGACCTCGGTCAGGCGCGCGCCCACCGAAGCAAGGGCGTCGGCCGCGGCGCGCACGGCCGCGATGACCTCCGGCTCGGCCTGCTCGAAGAAGTACGGAACGGCGAGCCCGATCCGCAGTCCGTCCACCCCGCGCTCGAGCTCGCCCAGGTACGCGTCGATCGGACGATCCACCGAAGCGGGATCACGGGGATCGAAGCCGGCGATCGCCGCGAAGGTGACCGCGACATCGCGGACGGTGCGGGCCATCGGGCCGGCGTGGTCGAGGGTCCAGGACAGCGGCACCGCGCCCCGCAGGCTCACCCGTCCGCTGGTCGGCTTGAGCCCGACGATCCCGCAAAGCGAAGCGGGGATGCGGATCGATCCGCCGGTATCGCTTCCGACCGAGGCGAAGCACATTCCTGTGGCCAGCGCCACGGCGCTGCCCCCGCTCGAGCCCCCGGGGATCCGGTCCGGCGCGTACGGATTGCGGGCCGGACCGAAATGCGGGTTGTCCGTCGTCACGCCAAAAGCCCATTCGTGCAGATTCGTCTTGCCCACGAAGACCGCGCCCGCTGCGCGAAGGCGGGTGGTGACCGCCGCGTCCGACGCCGCGATGTTGTGCTTGAACAGCACCGACCCAGCGGTGGTCGCCACGCCGCTCTGATCGAACAGGTCCTTCAACGCGACCGGGATCCCGTGGAGCGGCCCCCGGTCCTCGCCGGAGGCGAGCTCGCGGTCGGCCGCGGCCGCGGCCGCGCGGGCCTCCTCGGCGGTGACCGTGATGAAGGCGCCGAGGTCCGCATCGCGCGCAGCAATGAGGGCGAGGCACGCGTCGGTCAGCTCGGCGGAGGAGATCTCGCGGCGCCGCAGCATCCGGCCGGCATCCAGGGTCGTGGGGAACGGGCCGGGCGTCAGGCTCATCGAACCCGACGATAGGGCGCGCTACTCGGTGGCGCTGGCCTCGCGGTCGCGACGCGCCGCACGGCGGTCCTCGAACTTGCGCGCGCTCGCGTCGAGCTTCTCCATGAATCGCGCCAGGCGCTCGCGCTCGTGCTCGGCCTCGGGGTCGAGGTCGGTGCGGTCGAAGACCTTCCAGTAGCGCAGCAGCGGCTGCAGGATGTCGTCGTGGTGGATCCGGAGGTCGTAGATCCCGGCGTCAGCCATCTTCGCGGCCTTGCGGTTGAAGCCGGTGATGCCCGCACCCGGCATCTCGAAGGTGAGGACCTCGTTCGTGATCGCCTTCACCACCGCCGAGGGATCGACCTCGAGTGCCGCGGCCAGCGCATCGCGATAGAAGACCATGTGGAGGTTCTCGTCCTGAGCGACCCGGAGCATGATCTTGTCCGCGACCGGGTCTTCGGAGTACTTGCCGGTGTTCTGGTGCGACACCCGGGTCGCGAGCTCCTGGAACGAGGTGTAGGCGAGCCCGCGGAGTGCCCCCATCGGCCGCTCGTATCCGAGGAGCATGGTCTGCATCCGTCCACGCTCGAGCATGACCGGATCGATGTTGCGGGTGACGACCAGATAGTCGCGGATGACGATCGCGTGGCGCCCCTCTTCGGCGGTCCAGCGGTGCACCCAGTTCTTCCAGGCGCCATCGCCCTTGCTGAACATCTGATGGATGAGCCGGTGGTACGACGGAAGGTTGTCCTCGGTGAGGAGGTTCACCTCGAACGCCGTCTGGGCGACGCCGGTGAGCCGGGCCTGGTCCGGGGTCCAGGGCTCCTTGTCGAAGTCCCGGCCCAGGCTGTACGGGATGTAGTCGTGTGGGAACCACTCCTTGGCCACGGACAGGTGCCGGTCGATGAGCTTGCCGACGGCAGGCTCGATCTCGGCCAGAAGCTTGGCTTCGGTCAGGTCCTCGCGGCTGAGAGAGATGGTCATCCCCCGATTACAACAGCAAATCTCAGACCCGTGGGGCGGGCAGACGACCGAGGGCTTCGGCGTACCGCTTGGCCGCGGCGAGCGGCAGCTGCCAGATCGTCTCCTGCCACGCCGGGGCGAATCCCATGCCCACGTTGATCGCCAGCATCGGCGCGTTGGTCCCCGCGTTCTCGGTGCGAATGAAGCGGGCCTCCGGGAGTTCGGCGAGGATCCGGTTCACCATCGTGGCCTTCAGGCACTTGCCGAGGTCGCGTCCCTGGTGCTTCGGATCGACCGCCGTGCCCCCCTGATGGATCTGGTGCGGGTATCGCACATCGAACACCACGTCGGTGAACCCCGCGGCTTCCCCGGTCGCCTCGTGGAGGGCGACGACGAGCCAGTAGGTCTGACCGCGCTCCCTTCGGGCGCGCTCCCAATCGCGGACGATCTCCTCGGTGAACTTCCACGGTTGCACGTCGAGGTCCTCGAGCGGCATGCGGTTGATCGCCCGATACGCCTCGAGGGTCTGCTCGAGGAGCCGGTCCGGGATCCGATCCACGATCCACTCCAGGCGATAGCCCGTCGGCACGGTGGCGGCCCAGGACCGCATCAGCGCCCGATCGAGGGAGCCGAGGTCTAGCTGGCTGACCCGCATCCGCAGGCCGGGCTTGGCTCCGGCCTTGAGGGATACGGCCTCCCCACCGGGGATGCGGCTGCTGGTGAACCACTCCACGAGCCGCGCGTCTCCCTCGGCGATCCTCTCCAGGCCCGCGGCGAGCAATGCTCGCCCGAGGCCGCGGCGGCGGTGCTCCGGGTGCACCGCCAGCTCGATCTCGCGGATGTCGTCATTCGAGCCGGTCTGATTGCGCACGAACGTCGCGCGACCCACGAGGTGGTCGCCGGCGAACGCCACGAACGCGGTCCGCTCTGCGAGCTTCGAGCTCGTCCGGAAGCGAGCCTCGATCATCGCGTCGGGATAGGGCGGATCCTCCGGGCGTGTCTCCGCGTCCAGGGTCTGGGTGAGCGCGACGAGCTGACGCATGACCGCATCGTCCGCGGTCGCAAGATCGATCGGCTGTATGCGATGCCCGTCGGGAGCGGCGAGGAGGTTATCCATGAGCGATGAAGGCTAACAGCGGCCCGCGGCTACCGCCGGAGGCGATAGAAGCGGAAGAACGGATGCTCGATGCCCAGGACCTCGACCTCCGTGAAGCCCGCGGCGGTCGCGTACGCACGCAAGGTGTCGGGGCGCATGACCGTGCCGGTCCCAGCGCTCGGCTGTTCCGCAAGGCCGTTCGGCAGGCATACCAGGAGCGAAAAGGCGTACATCAGGCGCTCGATGTCGTTGGCCGGCGCGCTGAAGGACTCTGCGACGCGCTCGTCCATCACGAGCACCGAACCTCCTTCGACGAGCATCTCATGCGCGGCGCGGAGTATCTCGACCGGACGCGAGAAGTCGTGGACCGCCTCAAAGATCGTGACGAGGTCGTACCTTGCCCGGTGTGCCGGGTCGGCGGCGTCACTGATGTGGAAGGTGACACGATCAGCGACCCCAGCATCGGCCGCCGCGCCGCGCGCCGCCTCCACCGCGCGCTCGTCGAGGTCAAGACCGTCGACGCGAGTGTTCGGGAATCCCTTCGCGATCGCGATGCTCGACCAGCCCACACCGCAGGCGATGTCAGCGACGCGCGCGCCTCGGACAAGCGCGGCATGGACATCCTCGATCTGCGGAAGGATCTCCTGGGCGAGCTGGTGCCGGAAGAGCGGGCGGTTGAAGTCGCCTTGCGATTGCCACAGCTCGTCGCCATATTCGGCCCAGGAAACACCGGCGCCGCTCCGGTACGCCGCGAGGAGCTTGGGCATCACCGATATCGCGGGCGGCAGGAAGCGCGCGAGCGGGACGATCGAATTCAGGCTGTCGAGGTCGGTGAGCGGCTCGGCATGCTCCGGCGGGAGCGCGTATTCGCGGTGCGCCGCATCTTTGGCGACGTCGTCGACGATCAGAATGCCGGTGACGGCCTGCTGCTCCAGCCACTCCCGCGCGTAGCGCTCGGCGAGACCCGCTCGTGCAGCCAGCTGTCCGGAGGTCGCCGGCCCTTCGTTCGCGAGACTCCGATACAGACCGAGCGCGTCGCCGACATACACGCTCAGCAGATCCGCCGCCGCCAGGAACGCATCGAAGAGCCTGCCAACGAGGGCGTCCCGCCGGCCCGATTCGGCGTCGCTCAGGATCGCCGGCGTCCTTTCGGTGGTCCCCATGGCGTAACGCTACTCGGTCCGCCATGGCAACAACAATTCCGGCCGCGAGCATCGCATCGTGTTCGTGCTGGCGATGGCGAGTAGCGCGAGG
>DATLEG010000176.1:0-4960 GCA_035525465.1 Saccharimonadales bacterium (SeqCode) | reverse complement strand
AGCGGCTCGGCATCACCGCCCGCGGCGCTGATGCGCTGCGCGACGGTAGCGGCCCTCGCCTCGTCCAGGTCCGCGCAGACGACGTGGGCCCCCGCGGCCGCCAGCGCCTCCGCGCTCGCCTCGCCGATGCCGCTGCCCGCGCCGACGACGATGACGCGGCGGCCGTCCAACCGGAACAGCGCTGCGTACCTCTCGAGCATCGGTCCTCCCCTCGCGGTGAAAGACCGGGGGCCGGCCCTGCGGCCGGCCCCCGGGCTTCGTGCTTAGACGGTGGAGCGCCGGGCGCGTCCGGCGCCCTTGATCGCGAGGCCGACCGCGACGGTGATGATCGTCGCGACGATGACCTCGCCCGGTGCGTTCGTGAGCGCGACGGTCCACGCGACGTTCGGCGCGAGGTACGGGGTCCCCGCCGGGCTCGGCAGGAGCACGGCGAGCGATAGCACGAGCACGGTGTTCGTGAGCGTGCCGAGGGCGCCGGCCGCGAGCAGCGCGACGACCTCGTTCAACGGCTTCAGGGCCTTGTAGACGAAGTAGGCCACCACGCCGATGAGCAGGCGCGGACCGAACGCGATGATCGGATTCTGGAACAACGGCGTGGTCGCCCGCAGGAAGCTGAAGAGACCGAAGATCCCACCGACCGCCATGCCGGCGATCGGTCCCTCCATCACGCCGGCGACGATCGCCGGGATGTGCAGGATCGTCGCGTTCACGCCGGTCGGCATGGGGATGAGGCCCAGGCCGGTGATCCCCAGCGCGATCTGGATCGCCGCGAGGACGCCGGAGACGACGATGGTGCGGACCGTGCGGTTCTGAGGCATCAGCCCGACGTCATCCGACATCGCGCTGCTCGCCCGAGTATCGACCGGAGTGGTGACCGGCGCGTTGACCGGGGTCGTCATAGGTTCCCTCCCTGCGCGCTATCGCGATATGACGGCGCGAATCTACTCCTCCGGCGCGTCGGTGCCGAGTCGATCCTCGCCGGTGAGAAGTCCGGCGATCAGCTTCGCGTCGTCCATCGTCCGGCCCGGACGGGCGGCGACGCCGTCGATCGCGCCCGAGCGGAGCGCGGTGACGACCGCCCGGTCCACCGCGGCCCGCGCTTCGGGGAGACCGACGTGCTCCAGGAGCAGCGCGAGCGCGCCGATCGCCCCGACCGGGCTTGCGGCCCACTGCCCGGCGTATTTGGGGGCCGAGCCGTGGATCGGCTCGAACATCGAGACCCGCCCGGGATGGATGTTCCCCGACGCGCCGGTCCCCAGACCGCCGCAGATCGCGGCACCGAGGTCGGTGATGATGTCGCCAAAGAGATTCGTGGTCACGATGACGTCGAAGCGCTCGGGATGCTGGACCAGCCACATGCAGGCCGCGTCGACGTACATCGTCTCCCGCTCGACGTCGGCGAACTCGGCGCCGACCTCTTCGAGGATCTCGCGCCAGAGGCCCTGGATCGCGATGGCGTTCGCCTTGTCCACCAGCGTGAGGTGCCGGCGCGGCCGCTCGCGGGCGCGCAGGTAGGCGTAGCGGATGATCCGCTCGATGCCCCGGCGGGTGAAGCTCATCTCGACCGAGACCCGCTCCTCCGCCGTCCCCTGGCCGGTCCGCGTCCCCAGGCGTCCATAGACGTCCTCGGTGTTCTCGCGGACCACCAGGATCTGCACGTCCCTCTCGGTCTTTCCCTTGAGCGGGCAGAGCCGCGCGTCGTAGAGCACCAGCGGACGGAGATTCACATACAGGTCCAGGCCGCGTCGGAAGCCGAAGACGATGTCCTCCTCGATCATCCCGCGCGGGGTGTCCGGATGACCGATCGCGCCCAGCAGGACCGCGTCCAGCCCCCGGAGGTCCTCCAGGGCGGCGGCATCGAAGCGGCGGCCGTCCCGCAGGTACTGCGCGCCGGACCAGTCGAATGATCGCCGCTCGGTCCGGAATCCGAACCGCTCCTGCGCCGCGTCCAGGACGACCAGCGCGGCTTCGGTGACCTCGGGGCCGATCCCGTCACCGCCGAGGACGCCGAGTCGTACGACGCGGTCTCCGACCGTGGCCACCATCCGGCGCTAGCGGAGCACGGTCGCGGCGACCGCTCGAAGGTCGCGCGCCGGATCATCCCCCAGCATCTGCAGACACACGTGATCGGCGCCCGCGGCGTGATGCGCCGCGACCCGCTCTCCGATCGCGGTCGGACCGCCCCAGGCGACGATCGCGTCGACCAGGCCGTCGCTCCCGCCACCCTCGAGATCGCGGTCGCCCCACCCGAGACGACGAAGGTTGTTGGTGTAGTTGTCGAGCTCGAGATAGCGCTTCATATGCTGGCGCGCGATCGCTCGGGCCTTGACCGGATCGGTCTCGAGGACCGTCGCCTGCTCCACCGCGAGCAGTGGCAGAGGACCCATGGTCGTCCGCGCAAGGGTGGTGTGCTCGACCGGCACGAAGTAGGGGTGCGCCCCGAGCGAGCGCTCCGCAGCGAGGCGCAACATCCGGGGTCCCAGCGCCGCGATGACCCGGGGCGGCGGTGGCTCCTTCCGGTTCGGCCCGACGAACGGCGCGGCGTCCATCGCGTCCAGATAGCTGCGCATGTGGTCGAGCGGCTTGGTGTAGCTGCCGCCGCGCGCACCGACCGCAGGCGCGTGGCTCACGCCGATCCCGAGGAGGAACCGGTCCGGATAGGCCTCGACCAGGGTACGTGCCCCGTTCGCCATGGCCACGGCGTCACGGGCCCAGATGTTCGCGATCCCTGACGCGAGGACGAGGCCTTCGCTCCCCGCGAGGAGCAGGCCGACGTGAGCGAAGATCTCCTTGCTTCCGAGCGATTCCGGGAGCCAGAGCGTCGGATAGCCCAGTGAGGCGACCTCGGCGGCGAACCGCCGGGCGTCCTGCGCGGTGCGCCGCTCGAGCTCGAAGCTCCAGACGCCGACCCGGCCGATGCGCGCGGCGGCGTCACGTGCGGTCTTCATCCGGTGGGCGCATTCTGGCATCGCCCCCCGCCGGCCGCGACGCTAGACCTCATAGCGCTCGGGGTCCCAGCGGAGGTGCAGCTCGCTGGGGGGAGCCATGTAGCCGAGCAGGGCCGATGCGGCGACGACCGCGGGACTCGCGAGGTAGCCCTCACCGCCGACCCCCATGCGGTTCTGCCAGTTGCGGTTGAAGGAGGTGATCGCGCGCTCGCCCGGGGCGAGCGCGTCCGGTCCCTGGCCGAAGCAGGGGCCGCACCACGACGCGCGGATCTCGCCGCCGGCGGCCCGGAGGACCGCGGCGATCGATTCATCCCCCAGTCGCGCCTCGGGCTCCTCGATGCGGTCCTTCACGCCACCCGATCCGGGGAAGATGACGAAGTCGGTCGCGGTCTTCGTCCGCCCTTCGGCCCGCGCGGCCCGAAGCACCAGCGCGGCCTGGAGCAGATCCTCGTAGCTGCCGTTCGTGCAGGATCCGATGTAGGCCTTGTCGAAGCGCAGGTGCTCGGTCGCGACCTCGGTCGCGGGGAAGGCGTTGCCCGGACTGAACGGCTTCGCGATCATCGGCACCACCCCGGAGAGGTCGAGCGTCTCATCGATCTCGTAGCGCGCGTCAAGTCCGGGCCGCAGGCGCGGGTAGGGGAGCGCGATGCCCTTGGCCCGGTACCAGGCCTCGGTGAGCTCGTCCGCCGCGAAGATGCCGTTCTGCGCCTCGGCCTCGGCCATCATGTTCGCGATCGTGTTGCGGTAGGCGATCGGCAGCTGCTGTTCCGCGTCGACGAACTCGACCGACATGCCCTGCGACTGCGCGGTCCCCCAGCGCTCGAGGAGCTTCAGCACGATGTCCTTCCCGCTCACCCACGGCTGCAGGCGGCCGGTGAACACCACCCGCCGGGCCGGTGCGACGGTGAGGTACACGTAGCCGGTCGCCCAGCCGAAGCCGAGGGTGGTCGATCCGACCCCGATGCCGATCGCACCGTAGGCGCCG
Organism: Saccharimonadales bacterium (SeqCode); assembly: GCA_035525465.1. Lineage (GTDB taxonomy): Bacteria > Chloroflexota > Limnocylindria > P2-11E > P2-11E > UBA4735. The sequence goes on along the minus strand of DATLEG010000176.1, from coordinate 1,027 downwards.
TAGGCCCGGCTGTGCGAATCGGCGCCGGCAACGAACTGTCCGGGGTACACCAGACCCTGCTCCGGGAAGTAGAAGTGGAAGATCCCGTCGCCCGGCGTCGCGTAATACGGCTTTGTGATCCCGTGGCGCTCGGCGAAGGCCGCTCCGATCGAGGTCTGCTTGTCGTCGGCGCTCTTTCCGGTGAAGACGAAATGGTCGTTCGCGATCGCCGCCTGGCGGGGCCGGATGACCTTCCCGCCGGTGATCTGGTCGAAGGTGTGGATCGCGAACGGTGCGGTGCCGTCGGAGGCCGGAAGGAGATCCGCGGCGATCCGCAGCGTCGCTCCGGGCCGCACCTCGGCCTGTGGGTCGATCCGGTGGGCGTAGAGGATCTGCTCGGTCGTGGTGAGACGCCGCGCGGTCGCCGCGTCCGGCCAGCGAAGCTGCGGCGGTCGCCGGACCGACTCGGCGAGCTCCCGGCGACCCAGGGCGAAGATCCCGCCGGAGCGGCGGATCTCATCCTCCTTGGGGGTCAGCGGCTTGGGGGCGTAGGTCCTGTTCTGGCTCTCGTTCCGCAGCTGCCGGGTGACCGGGTCGAACGAGAACGCGTCGCCGTCCCGCGCGTCACCGACCGCGTCGGGCGCCTGCACCACCTGGAGACCGAGGTTGAACGCGTTGCGGCGGAAGATGTCACCCATGTTCTCGCCACAGACGATGACCATCTCGAGACCGGCCTCATCGGCAATGCCCTTGAGACCGGCGGGGCTCATCTCGCGGGAGCTCCCGATGGCGAAGCGGTCGCCGGCGATGACGAAGGTCTCGCCGGCGTGCACCCGCGCGCGAAAGTCCGGCATGAGGTAGCGGAACGCCCCCGCCTTCCACTTCTCGTCGAGCGTCTCGAGGCTCTCGGACACGCAGTCCTTCGCCGGCGTGATCTGATCGGTGTCGATGGCGTCGAGCTTCCGTCCGGGGCGGCGTCCCGAGCGGTCCCAGAAGATGAGGGCCCGGCCACGCACCAGGCGGTCGTCGTCGGCGATCTCGGCGGCGG
>DATLEG010000161.1:0-7343 GCA_035525465.1 Saccharimonadales bacterium (SeqCode) | reverse complement strand
CTTCGTCATCGCGAGCATCGCCGAGGCGAGCCGCGCGCCGTTCGATCTGCCCGAAGCCGAACAGGAGCTCGGGGCGGGCTACCACACCGAATATTCGAGCTTTCGGTTCGCCCTGTTCCAGCTCGCGGAGTACGTCCACGTGCTTGCCGCGGCGGCGCTCATCAGCGTGCTGTTCCTTGGCGGCTGGTGGCCGTTCGACGGCGGCTGGCTCGGCGTGGCCGCCGTCGCGTTCAAGATGGCGCTCTTCATCTTCCTGTTCATCTGGCTTCGCGCGACGACCCCACGGGTGCGGTATGACCGGCTCATGGCGTTCGGGTGGAAGGTGCTCATCCCCGCGGCCCTGGTGAACCTGGTCCTGGTCGCCCTCTGGGTCGTGCTCCGGTGAGCCTCGGCCAGCCCTTCCGGGATGTCTGGGCGATCGCCAAGGGGATGCGGGTGACGCTGCGCCACCTCTGGCGCCGGCCGGTGACCCAACGCTATCCCGAGGAGCGGCCGGTCCTCCCGCCCCGTCATCGCGGGCGGCACGAGCTCGAGCGCCACGAGAACGGGCTCGAGAAGTGCGTCGGCTGCGAGCTCTGCGCGCTGGTCTGCCCAGCCGACGCGATCTACGTGGAGGGCGCGGAGAACCCGAAGGACGCGCCGATCTCCATCGGGGAGCGGTACGCGAAGACCTACGTGATCAATCTGCTCCGCTGCATCTATTGCGGCTATTGCGTCGAGGCCTGCCCGACCGAGGCGCTGCAGATGAAGGGGGAGTTCGAGCTCGCCGCCCCGCACCGGGCGTCGCTCATCGTCTCCAAGGAGCAGCTCCTCGCGACGCTCCCGAAGCGCGGCGCCGAGGACTCCTGGATGCCGAGCTGATGGACTGGCTTGCGCAGCTCGGCGCCGAGCGGGCGATCTTCGCGGTGGCCGGTGCGATCTGTGTCGTCTCCGCCGCGAACGCGGTGCTCCGCCGTGACCCACTGACCTCGGCGCTGTCACTCACCCTCACGCTCTTCTCGCTCGCGATCCTCTACCTCGGCCTGGGGGCGCCGTTCCTCGCCGGCGTCCAGGTCGCGGTGTACGCCGGGGCGATCATGGTGCTCCTCGTCTTCGTGATCATGTTGCTCGGCACCGAGCATCGCTTCCCGCTCCCGGTGACCCGCCCGCGACTTGGTCTGGTGGCCGCCCTCGTGAGCGCGGCGCTGTTCGGCGTCCTCGCGATCGCGATCGGGCGGGGCCAGCTGCCGACCAATGTCGCCACGACGACCGAAGCGACGGACCACGTCGGAGCCGTCGCCGACCTGCTGTTCACCCGCTATCTGCTGCCATTCGAGATCACGAGCGTGCTGCTTCTCGCCGCGCTCATCGGGGCGGTATCCCTCGCGCGCCGGCGCTCGAGCGAGCGCGAATGGCCGGAGCGGCGCTGATGCCGACGACCGCCTATCTCCTGCTCGGTGCCTTCCTGTTCGCGCTCGGCGCCTACGGGGTGGTCGTGCGCACGAACGCGCTGGCCATGCTCGTTGCCGTGGAGCTCATGTTGAACGCGGTGAACCTCACCTTCGTGGCGGCCGCCCGCCAATTCGGTGAGCTGGACGGCCAGGTGATCGCCTTCTTCGTCATCGCCGTCGCCGCGGCGGAGGTCGGCGTCGGCCTGGCGATCGTCATCGATGTCGCGCGACGCCGGGGCACCGTCGATGTGGACGAGGCCACGGACCTGCGCGGATGACCCTCGCCCTGGTCCCACTGCTCCCCCTGGCCGGCGCGATGTTCATCGCCCTGGCCGGGGGCCGCATCGGACGCAAGACGACCGGGACGATCGGCACGCTCGCGATCACCCTGGCCTTCGGCGCCGCACTCTCGATGGTCGTGAGCGTCGCCGAGCATCCGCGCCTTGCGGCGCGGCTTGGGGCATGGCTGCCGGTGCCGGGCGCGGACCTCTCCCTGGTCCTCGAGGGTGCGGGCCTCGGCCTGGTGCTCATGGTCACCGGCGTCTCGGCACTCATCGGGCTCTATTCGATCGGGTATCTGCCTGCGGGTCCCGGCGCGCAGCGCTACTTCGCTGCGCTCGATCTCTTCGTCGCGGCGATGCTGCTGGTGATCCTGGCCGATAACCTGGTGCTGCTCTTCGCCGGCTGGGAGCTCGTCGGGTTGTGCTCCTACCTCCTCATCGGGCACGAACGCGAGCGCCCGGCCGCCGCCGTGGCGGCGCAGAAGGCGTTCGTGGTGAATCGCGTCGGAGATGCGGCATTCCTCGTCGGGATCTTCATCTTTGCGGCCACCGCCCGGACGGTGAACATCGGTGACCTTCGGGTGGCGTCGATCGAGCATCTGCGGCCCGACACGGTCACGCCCTTCCTCATCGCCAGCGCCCTGCTCCTGGTGGGGGCGCTCGCCAAGTCGGCCCAGCTGCCGCTGCACGTCTGGCTGCCTGATGCGATGGAAGGACCGACGCCGGTGTCGGCACTGATCCACGCCGCGACGATGGTGACCGCCGGCGTCGTGCTGCTCATCCGCCTTCGCGAGGTCCTCGCGCCCGAGGTCCTGTTCGCCGCTTCGGTGGCCGGCGCGGCGACGGCGCTGTTCGCGGCGCTCGTTGCGGTGGGGCAGCGCGATCTGAAACGGGTCCTCGCCTGGTCGACGATCTCGCAGGTCGGCCTCATGTTCGTCGCCGCGGGCCTCGGTGCGGTGTTCGCCGCACTCTTCCACCTGCTCGCCCACGCGTTCTTCAAGGCCACCTTGTTCCTCGGGGCCGGGGCGGTGATCCACGCGACCGATGGCGAGCAGGACCTCACGAAGCTCGGTGGTCTCGGCCGCCGCCTTCCCCTGACCGCGGCGACCGTCGCGGTGGGGGCGCTCGGCCTCGCCGCGATACCGCCGGCCTCCGGCTTCTTCAGCAAAGAGGCGATCGCCGTCGCGGCGCTCGACCAGCCGTTGCTGTTGGGGGCGGTCCTGGTCACCAGCCTGCTCTCGGCGTTCTACGCCGCGCGCCTGTACACGCTGGTGTTCCTGGCACCGGCCCGCGCGATGCCGGCCATCCACCGCACCCCGCTCTCGATGGCCGCCCCGCTGGTCCTGGTCGCCACGGCGGCCCTCGCCTTCGGCGGGCTCGTCGGTGCGCACGTGCTGCCCCTGGGTCTCGGTCGCGAATCCGAGGCCCCGGCCTGGCTCCTTGCGGCCTCGATCATCCTCGGTCTCGGCGGTGCGACCGGTGGCTGGCTGACCTACCGGCGCGGAGCGTCCGCGGCCGGCGCCGTGGAGCGGATCGCCGCCCGCGCCGCCGGCGGGTTCGGCGTCGACCGGCTCTATCAGGCCGCCCTCGTCGAGCCATTCGGGCGGATCGCCCGGGGAGTGGACCGCGGCGTGGAGGCCGCGAACGAGCGCGCCATCGACGGATTCGCCGGTCTGCTCGTCCGCGGAGGCGGGCTGGTGCAGCGGCTCCAGGCGGGATCGGTCCGTGGGTACGAGGCGCTCCTCCTGACCGGCGCGGTGATCCTGCTCGCGTTCTGGAGCCTGCGGTGAATCTACCCCTCCTCTTGGGAGACATCCGGGCCACGGATCTGGTGGTCGTCCCGCTCATCGCCGCGCTCGCGTGCGCGCTCCTGCCGCTCCGGGGTCTGGCGCGCGCCATCGCGGTCCTGTCCGGGGTCCTCGGCATCGCGCTCTCGCTCGCGCTGGCCGCCGGTGCGGCGCCGGCGGGGGGACTGCGCGGGGAGGAGCAGATCGCCTGGGCGCCGGCGCTGGGCATCAGCTACCACGTCGGTGCCGACGGCTTCGGCGTGGCGCTCCTGGCCCTCGGTTCGCTGCTCTTCAGCGTCGGCGCGGTCAGCAGCGGCAGCGCACGCGGTCGCGGCTATTTCGCGCTCTGGTGCGCGCTCCAGGCGGCGGTCTCAGGGGTGTTCGTCGCCCAGGATCTGCTGCTGTTCTTCGTCTTCTGGGAGGCGATGCTCCTGCCCCTGGCACTCCTGCTTTGGCAATGGGGTGGGGAAGACCGGCGATCCGCGACCCTTCGCTTCGTGCTCTACACGATGGCCGGGAGCGCGCTCCTGCTGGCCGGGATCCTCGCCCTCGGGATCGGTGCGGCGACGTTCGACATCGTCACCCTTCGGGCCCACCGCCTGGGGGCGGCGACCCAAACCGGCCTGGCGGTCCTGTTCCTCGCGGCCTTCGTGGTGAAGCTGCCGCTCTTCCCGTTCCACGCCTGGCTCGCGCGGGCCTACGTCGCCGCACCGCTGCCGGTCGCCCTCGTCCTGTCCGGGATCGTCGCGAAGACGGCGGCCTACGGGATCATCCGCCTCTGCCTCGGTCTGTTCCCGCTGGGGATGGAGACCCTCGCCCCCGGCCTCGTGGCGCTCGCCGCGATCGGAACGCTCTACGCCGCGCTCCTGGCGACGCGGCAGGATGACACCCGTCGTCTCATCGCCTACTCCAGCCTGTCGCACCTGAATCTCATCGGGCTCGGGATCTTCGCCGGGAGCGCGGCGGGCGCGCAGGGCGCCCTGGTCGCGAGCGTGTCCCACGGACTCATCGTCGCGGTGCTGTTCCTCCTCGCCGGCATGCTCGCCACCCGCACCGGTGGGTGGGATCTCGGCCGGTCGGGCGGACTCGCGGGCTCCGCGCCGGTCCTGGCCGCCTGCTTCACCCTCGCGGTCGTCGCGACGATCGGTGTCCCCGGGACCAGCGGCTTTGCCGGGGAGTTCCTGGTGCTCGCGGCCACGTACGCGCGCTACCCCGCCGCCGCCGCGCTCGCGACGCTCGTGGTGATCGTCGCCGCGGTCTACGGCCTCGGCCTGCTGCGCCGCGCGTTCACCGGCGTGCCGGGCGGTGCGGTCCCGGACCTCGGCCCGCGCGAGCGCGCGCTGGTCCTCCCGCTGCTCGCGCTCATCCTGGTGCTCGGTATCGCGCCGCGGGTGGTCAGTGATCTCGTCCCGGGGGGCAATGCGCCGGTGCATGCGGCCGACCTCCGGTGACCGTCGCCGACCTCTCCGCCGTTGCCGCGCTCTTGGTCCTGACGATCGGTGCCTGCCTGGTCGTCGTGGTGGACCTGGTCGCCCGGCCCCGGGCCACGCTCCTCGCCTGGCTCGGCGCCGTGATCGGGATCGCCGCGGCCGCGACGGCAGCCCTGGTCGGGAGCGGGGCGCCGGGCTTCGGTGGGGGGATCGTCCGTGACCCCGCGACCGTGTTCTTCACCGTCCTCATCGGCACCGTGACCGCGGCGGCGCTCCTGGTGAGCCCGGGAGCGCTGCGCCGCGACGCGCTGCCTGCGGGGGAATACGTGTCGTTGCTCCTCTTCTCCGCGGCCGGCGGCACGCTCATGGTGGCGTCGGGGGACCTGCTGGTCCTGTTCCTCGGCCTCGAGCTGCTCTCGCTCCCGCTCTACGTCCTCACCGCGATGCTGCGGGCGAAGGAGCACGGCGACGAGGGAGCGCTCAAGTACTTCCTGCTCGGCGCGGCCGCCTCCGCGGTCCTGCTGTACGGGATCGCGCTCCTGTATGCCGCCACCGGGACGCTGCGCCTCGAAGCGATCGGACGCGCGACCGCTGACCCGCTCTACCTCGCCGGCCTGGCACTCCTCCTCGGCGGGCTCGCGTTCAAGGCCGCGCTCGTGCCCTTCCACGCCTGGGCCCCGGACGCCTACGAATCGGCGCCGACCCCGGTCACGGCGCAGATGGCCGTCGTCGCCAAGGTCGCCGCGTTCGTCGCGATCCTCCGCCTGGTCGCCGCGACCGGACGGGCACCGCTCGCCCGCGTCGACTGGCAGGTCGCGCTCGCGGTCCTGGCGGCGGCCACGTTGGTCGTTGCGACGTTCTCCGCCCTGGGACAGCGCAGCGTGAAGCGGCTGCTCGCGTACTCCTCGATCGCGCATGCGGGGTACCTGGCGATCGGCGCCGCGGCGACCGGCGCCACAGCCGGCCCGGCGGTCGCCTTCTACCTCGCGGTGTACGCCGCCCTGACCTTCGGCGCGTTCGCCGTCCTCTCGCAGTTGAGCTCCGACGATCCGACGGTCGCGGACCTCGCCGGCCTCTGGCGCCGGCGCCCGCTGCTCGTGGTCGCGCTCGCGGTGTTCCTCTTCGGTCTCACCGGTCTGCCGCCGACCGCCGGATTCCTCGCGAAGGTCTATGTGTTCGAGGCCGCGCTGCGGGCGCAGCTGCTCTGGCTGGTCGTGCTCGGGGTCCTGGCGAGCGTCGTGAGCGCGGCGTACTACCTGCGGGTCCTGTTCGCCTGCCTCGCGCAGGGCGACGGTGGGACGGAGCCGACACCCCGCGCGCGGGTCGCCACCGGGGTGATCGTGTTGACCGCAGCGCTCATCGTGCTCGTCAGCTTCGTGCCCCAGCCGCTCCTCGACGCGGCGGCGCTGGTCCGCTTCTAGCGGAGGTCCCCCACGCCCGAGATCGCGGCCTGTTCGCGGCCCAGGGTGTAGCCGGACAGGAACGTCCGGAGGCCGGCCTTGCCGTGCGACATCATCAGCGCGTGGTTGGCGACGAACGCCGGCCGGGCGATCGGAGCGAAGACGTTGAGCGCCCGCTTGTTGGTCACCACGTTCTCGTCGAATGTGATGCGACAGCCGCTCTCGGCCGTCTCGGCCGTCTCGATCGTCCACCGGATCCGGCCTTCGAGGTCCCCGCTCAGCACCGCTTCGAGCACTCCGCCGACCGGATCGGCGATCGTGCGCCGCAGATCGAAGGCCAGGTCATAGGGGAGCAGCGAGCGGGTGCGCAGCCAGAGGTGCTCCTCCGACAGCCGCCGGACCTCCTTCACCTCGGGCCACCAGGCCGGGTAGCGCGTGACCTCGTAGATCGCGGCGTAGGCCGCCTCCGCCGGCGCCGCGGCGGTCCACTGGCTGACGAAGTGGTAGCGGTGCTCGGCCACTTGCGAATGCTATCCCGCTGGATCGCGGCAGGACGAACTACTCTCTCTGGACGGCGAGCTCACGCGAGTGACGGATGGCGACGCGGTCCATCCGATCCGGCGGTCTGGGGAGGCTCATGACGATGGCCAGATCGGTCGCGCTCCTGGTCGGCACGAAGAAGGGGCTCTACATCCTGCGCGCGAGCGCCTCCCGGAAGCGGTGGCGCACGGAGAGCCCGTCGTTCGAGGGTCAGCCCGTCTACCACGCATCATTCGATCCGCGCGACGGCGCGAGCCTGTACGGCGCGGTGAATCACACCTGGGGCGGCCCGCGGATCGAAGTGAGCCGGGACCTCGGGAAGACCTGGAAGACCGCTGCGAACCCTGCCTTTCCCGCGGGCTCGGACCGGACCTTCACCAAGACGTGGCACATCGAGCCAGGCCATGCCGCGACGCCGAAGGTCGTCTGGGCCGGCCTCGATCATGGTGCGCTGTTCCGCAGCGATGATCGCGGG
>DATLEG010000160.1:0-2713 GCA_035525465.1 Saccharimonadales bacterium (SeqCode) | reverse complement strand
GGGCCCGCGATGCGTGCCGAGCGGCCGAGCAGGCGATGTAGAATCCCGCTTGATAGTGGGCGCTCGCCCGATCCACCTGCTCGAAGCCGGGATCGTGACCGAGCAGCGGTACGCGGGAGTCAGCGAAGCTCCCGCCGCGCTCGGGCCGATCTTCGCCGAGCGCCTCGGCGCCGCCAAGCGGATCCGGGTCCCGTTCAATCCCCGCGACCGCTGGCTCACCGCCGCGCGGGAGGCCTGCCGGGTCCTCGCCGACGCTGTCGCCGCATCGCTGCGGGCCGGCGCGACCGTCGGCGTCCTCGGCGGCGAGTGCACCCTCGTCGCCGGCACGATCTCCGGCGCGCTCGAGGTCGAGCCCGAGCTGACGCTCATCTACCTGGACGCGCACGGAGACTTCAACACCCTCGCCACGACCCCGTCCCACTATGTCGGCGGCATGTGCCTGGCGCACGTCTGCGGCCGCCAGGTCGCAGCGCTGCTCTGGCCCGGCGTGCGGCGGATCGCCGATGAGCGCACGGTGCTCGTCGGCACCCGACAGCTCGATCCCGGCGAGTCCGGCAACCTCATGCGCTCGCGGGTCCTTCGCATCGCGTTCGACCGGGATCAGCCGGACGCCCCAGGGCTCCTCGCGGCCGTGCGCCGGAAGCCGGTCTGGGTCCATATCGACATCGACGTCGTCGATCCACGAGAGGTCCCGGCGGTGGTCCTCCCGGTGGAGGGCGGCCCCGGTCTGGGCGAGCTGCGTGAGCTGCTCGGCGGCATCGCGCAGGTGAGCGACGTCCTCGGTGTCGAGCTGTGTGGCTATGACCCCCGGGGGGACCCGGCGGCGGCGCTCCCCCGGCTCCTCGCGGACGCGATCACGCCGGTGTTCGGCCCCGGCACGTCGCACCGGACCGGAGCGGGACTCCTCGTGGCGGGAGCCCCGGCGTAGCCGCGAACGGCCTCTCCGTATGCTGCCCCCATGAGCGCCCAAGGCCAGGGAGGGGACCGGGCCGCGAGCAGTGAGCGCCGGCCGCTCACGATCCTGTTCGCTGACATCGCCGGCTCGACCGCGATCGCCGAGCAGCTCGATCCCGAAGACTGGACGGCGCTGGTCGGCACGGCGTTCGTGCGGCTCAATGCCGTCGCGGCGCGGTATGGCGGGACCGTCGCACGGCTCATGGGCGATGGGGTCCTGGTGTTCTTCGGCGCACCGGTCGCGCACGAGGACGACCCCGAGCGCGCGGTACGGTGCGGCCTCGACATGGCGCGGGAGATCCCGGCGCTGGCCGCCACCCAGGCGGCCGGACACCAGATCCGGCTGCAGATCCGGGTAGGGATCAACACCGGGCCGGTCGTCGTGGGCATGGTCGGAACGGAGATCGCGCATGAGTACACCGCGATGGGCGACGCGGTGAACGTCGCCGCGCGGATGCAGGCCGCCGCCCCACCGGGCGGCGTGCTCATCACCGCGACGACCTACCGATTCGTCGCCCCCCTCGTCGAGGTGACCGATGCCGGACCGCTCGAGCTCAAGGGAAAGACCGAGCCGGTGCAGGCGTTCGAGGTGACCGGCCTGCGGCCCGGCGCGGTGAGCACACGCGGACTTGGCGGCGACGTCCGCTCGGCGATGGTCGGACGCGAGGCGCAGCTGACGCGGCTGCGCGACGCCTTCGCGATCGTACGAGCACGGCAGGGGCGCGTCGCGTCGATCCTCGGCGAGCCCGGCATCGGAAAGAGCCGTCTCCTCGCCGAGCTCCGATCGCACGTCGAGGCGACCGACCCGACGGCGCGGTGGATCGAGGCCCGCTGCCTCTCCTACGGGCGCACGCTGCCCTATCACCTCGTCCTGGACCTGGTGCGCTCGGTGATCGGTGTCGCGCCCACGGCGGACGAGCCGGAGGTCCGCGTCGCCCTGGAGGCACGGATGCGGTCGCTGTTCGGGGAGGGCTGGACCGATCCGTACGCCTATCTCGGCCACCTCCTCTCGATCCAGCTCGCGCCCGACATCCGGGCGCGGGTCGCCGCACTCGAGATCGAGGCGGTGAAGCGCTATACCGCGTCGGTCATCAGCGTGGTGCGTGCCCTCGCGGCCAGTGGGCCGGTCGTTCTCGCCTGCGAAGACCTCCACTGGGCCGACGCCGCGTCCGTCGACGTGCTGTCGCAGCTCCTCCCCCTGGCCAATGAGCTTCCGCTCTTCATCCTCGGGACCTCACGACTCGACCGGGAGAGCGAGGGCTGGCGCCTCATCTCCAGCGTCCGGGACATCTTCGGGGACGCCCTGGTGGAGGTGCGGCTGGATCCGCTCACCGTCGACGAGACCCGGGCGCTCGTCGCGAACCTCCTGCGCGTCGAGTCGCTCCCGATGGACACCCGGAACCTCATTCTCGAGAAGGCGGAGGGCAATCCCTTCTTCGTCGAAGAGGTCATCAGGATGCTCATCGACCGCGGCGCGATCGAGCGGCGTGACGACAGCTGGGTGGCCACGAGCGCGGTGGCGGACATCGCGATCCCCGACAACCTCCAGGGGCTGCTGCTCGCGCGGATCGACCGCCTGACTCCCGAAAGCAAGCGGACCCTGCGGGTGGCGGCGGTGATCGGGCGACAGTTCGGGGTCACGATGCTCGAGCGGCTCCTCGAAGCGAAGACCGGATGAGCGCGCGGGGTGAGCTCGGAGCGCTCGAGGCGAGTGGGCTGGTGCAGGTCGCGGCCCTCGAGCCGGAGCTGGAATATCTGT